>JBDQIL010000712.1:0-3419 GCA_040264415.1 Myxococcota bacterium | reverse complement strand
TTGACTCCCCCTGCCTTCGCGTGAACGTCTGCGCTCCACCGCCACGGGAGCACCATGTCCATCCTCTCCGCCCTGAAAGGAACCGGCCCCAGCGGCTTCGGGGCCAACTCGACCGCCGAAGCGGTCACAGAGGGCCTCGATCTGACCGGCAAGGTCTACCTGGTCACCGGATGCAACTCGGGGCTCGGCCTCGAGACCACCCGCGTGCTGACGCTGCGGGGCGCCACGGTGCTCGGCTTGGCCCGCACGGTCGAGAAGGCCGAGGGAGCCGGCGCGCAGGTGAGCGGCACGGTGGTGCCCTACGCCTGCGAGCTGTCTGAGCCCGCCTCGGTGCGCGCCTGCGTCGCGGCGGTGCAGGAGGGCGGCCACGTCATCGACGGCATGATCCTCAACGCCGGCATCATGGCCCTGCCCAAGCGCACGGTTCAGCACGGCCAGGAGCTGCAGTTCCTCACCAACCACGTCGGCCACTTCATGCTGGCCACCGGGCTGTTGGGCCAGCTCGCGGCAGACGGCCGGGTGGTGGTGCTGTCGAGCAGCGCGCATCAGACCCCCCCCAAGGGCGGCATCGCGTTCGACGACCTGTCGTTGGAGAAGGGCTACAGCGGCGTGCGAGCCTATGGCCAGAGCAAGCTGGCCAACCTGCTGTTCGCCCGCGAGCTGGCCCGTCGTCTGCCCGAGGGTCAGGTGGCCCACGCGGTGCACCCTGGCGTCATCGCGACCAACCTCGCGCGGCACCTGCCGGGCTTCGCGCAGGTCGCCTTCCGCATGATCGAGCCGCTGTTCCTCAAGACGCCGGCCCAGGGCGCGGCCACGCAGGTGTGGGCGGCGACCCACCCCGACAATGGCGCCCGAAACGGCGAGTACATGGCCGACTGCAACGTGGCCAAGAGCACCAGGCACGGCGCCGACCTCGACCTGGCCGAGCGCCTCTGGACCCGCACCGAAGAGATCGTGGCTGCCCTGTGAGGGCGGGGTGGGGCGGCTCGGTCGGGCTGGTGTGGCTGATGGCGGGCGCCTTGGGCTGCCGCTCGCCCCGCGGCCCGGCGCAGCCGCCCGACTCCGGGGTGGCCGATGGCGCCGAGGGCGGGCTCGCCTCGGACTCGGGCGACCCGCAGCCCTCCACCGGGCTCGAGCTGTACCTGTCCCGCTGCATCTACTGCCACGGAGCCGACGCCCGTGGCACGCCGGATGGACCCGACCTCGCACCCATCCTCGCCGAGCGCCGCCCCGTCCGCCTGTCCCGATCCGTGGTCGAGGGGGTCGGTGACATGCCCCCCATCGACATCACCCGGCCCGAGGCCCGGCGCGCGCTCCGCCATGCCGAGGGCTTGATCGCGACCCGCTGAGGTCGCGACGTCGGTCGCCCGCTACACTGGCCCGCCCCCCTGGAGCGCGGCATGGCGCGAGTGGCCCGCTGGATGCCCGCCGCCGCGCTGGCCCTCTGGGTGGTGGCGACCGTGGGACAGGCCGCCGCGCTGCGAGCGACCCCGCCGGGGCCCATGCCGCCCGCCGGACCGGTGCTGGGCATCGAGTCGGTGGTGGCGCCCGGGCTCGACCGGCTGAGCTGGAGCGGTCCGGGGGGCCGTCGGGCCACGGTGGCGGGGCCCGGTCGCTTCGAGACCTGGCGCCACCCCTACTTCACGGGCGCGCTCGACCTCCCCGGGGAGCGGGTGGTGGACCGCGTGCCGGGCTGGGGCGAGGCGGTGCAGGCGGCGTGGCGTCAGACGCCGCTCCTGCACGGCGCGGCCCTTCTGCTGATGTTCGCGGTGGTGCTCGCCGGCGGGGGCGTGCCCGAGGCGGTGGCCCTGGCCCTCTGGCTGCGGCTGCCCGGCGCGCTGTCTCCCGCGTGGTTCTTCGACAGCGACGCGCGCAGCTACCACGACGCGGCGGTCGACCTTCTCTCCGGCGGGCTGCCCACGCCGCAGTGGCCCCCGCTCTGGCCCGCCACCCTCGCGGGTCTCTACGGGCTGGTCGGCCCCGACCCCGACGCCGGGCGGCTGCTGTCGGCGGCCTTGGGGGCGTTGCTGGTCGTGCCCATCGCGGCCCTGGTGCCGGCCGGCCGAGGCCGGGTGGCGGCGGCCCTGTTGGTGGCCGCGTCGGCTGAGCTGGTGGCCTTCTCCGGTTCGCTGTTCAGCGAGCCGCTCTTCTTGGTCCTGGCGGCGGTGGCGCTGTGGGCGTGGCGTGCGGGAGACGGCACGTTGGGCGCGGCGTTGGGCGGGCTGGCCGCCGTCACCCGCGCGGTGGCCCTGCTCCCCACCGGGCTGCTCGCCGGGCTGGGCGCGCTGCGGCGGGGGCTGACCTGGCGGCGCCGCCTCGGCATGCTGGCGGTGTGGGCGCTGCCCGTGGTGGGGGCGTCCGCCGTGGCGACGGCGACCGCGGGGCGGCCCGCGCTGGTGGCGGACAGCGCGGGCTTGAACCTCTGGATTGGTCACGGTCCGGGCGCCACGGGCGACTGGCGTGAACCGGGCCCGGCGCCGGCAGGGGGCTACGGCCCGGCTGCCTGGGCGCGCATCCGAGCCGATCCCGCCGCGGCTGGGGCGCGCGCCCTGCGCACGACCGGCCGCCTGTGGTCCTTCTCGTCCTCGAGCCGGACGATGTCCACGCGGCCGCCCCCGCTGCCGCTCGTACCCTTCGGCGCGGTGGTGGTGCTGGCGGCGCTGGGTGCCCTTCGTCGTCGCGACCCCCACCTGCTGCTCTGGCTGGCCGCCACCACCGCTGTCGTGGCCTGTCTGTTCGCGCCGGCTCGCTACAAGCTGGCGCTGTACCCCGCGCTGATGCCGCTCTGTGGGTTGGGGTGGACGGCTGGAGGGCGCAGGCCGTCCGCTCGCGCCGCTTCGAGCCGAGGGTCGCAGCCACCTGGATGACCAGCCGGGTGCGCGGCCGGCGTCGACGGAGGCGGGAGCGGGGGCCCACGTCCGCTCTGACGGCTTTCGGCGTCTGGCCCGCGGCGCCCGTCCCGCGCCAAGCTGAGGGCGTCGGCTGCTGCGGGATCGCTGGTCTGCTCCACATGAGAGGGCCCTCATAAACGGGGCGACCCCATTGGTGACAAGAGCAGACAACCCGGACAATTGGCGATGGGGGGCGATCGAGATGCCGGGTGGAAAACCTTTCCGGGCGGGTGGGGGGCCTCGGCCCTCCCCCCAGAACCTCGGCCTTCGCCTCGCACAGTAGAGTTCAGCTGCCCCCTTTGCGAGTTCCCCATGCGTCGAATCCTTCTCGCTCTCAGCTTGGTCGCGGGTTGCTACCCTGCGGCTGCCATCAAGTCCGAGCTGCCGGTCGAGGGAGAGGTTGGGGGCTCCGACGGGAGCGGGCTCACCGAAGACGATGGTGGCGCGGAGGACGGCAACGACGACGGCGGCGATGGCACCGATGGCACCGATGGCACCGATGGCACCGATGGCACCGATGGCACCGAT
>JBDQIL010000711.1:0-3424 GCA_040264415.1 Myxococcota bacterium | reverse complement strand
GGTGTTGGGGGCGTCGGGCGGCGGGGGGCTGGCGCCGAAGAGCGCCCGCAGCGCCACCCGGTCGCCCGCGCCGCCGTCGATCGACTCTTGCAGATCGCGCAGCCGGGCCTCGACCGGGCCGAGGGTCCAGCAGGCCGCGGGGTCGAGGGTGTCGAGCGAGGGGCCGGGCGCGTTCAGCGGGCAGATGTCGCGCCCCTCGGAGGCGGTCGCGTCGCCGGTGTCCCAGCGCAGCGGCAGGCCCTGGGTGCGGCAGACATAGGGCCGGTGCGCGTAGACGCGACAGCGGCCCTGCGGGTCGAGCAGCGCGCAGGCCCCGGGCGGCCCCGGGGGCTGGTCGAGGACGTCGGCGTGGTGGCGCCGAATCACGGCGGCTTCGACCGCGAACACGGTCAGGTCGTCGGCGCAGCAGCCCACACAGCCGGCGGCGCACTGCAGCCGGCCGGCGTGCCTGCGGGCGAGGGGGGCGGTGGCGGCGTCGATGTCGGCGTGCAGCCCCTCCACCTGATCGATGACGGCGTCGGGCACCCCGGGAGCGGGGTCGTCGGGGCGGCGGCTCACGCGGGCTCCGGAGGGCGGGCCATCGTGGCTCGCTCGGCCTTGCGGCGGAGATCGTCGGGCCAGGACTCGGGCCGGTCGGCCGGCAGCAGGGTGAGCGCCCCGCCCTGAGCGCCCAGCAACTCGGGCGGACGGCAGCCCATGACCTGCGACGCAGCCAGCAACCCGGTCATGGTGGCGCCGGCCACCCCGTGGGCCAGCGTGCTCGCGCCGCACAGGTGGAGGTTGCCCACCTCGGTGGTGGTGAGCCAGCCCATCGGCCCCAGCTGGCCGAGGGTCTTCTCCACCCCGTAGAGGCCGCCCTGGGTCGACCGGCAGTAGAAGTCGTTGGTGAGCGGCGTGCCCAGCTCGACGAAGCGCAGCCGGTCGGCGATGTCGGGGATGATCTTGGCCACCGTGCGGATCATGGCGCCCTGCAGGTGGTCTTTGAGGGCGTGGTAGGCCGGCGGCCGCGCGCCGGTCTGGGTGCCCGCCCAAGGGCCGAAGGGGTCGTAGGGCAGCAGCACGAAGGCTTCGAGGGTGTGGGTGCGCCCCTTGACCTTGGTGCGATCCTTCAGCGAGGTGACGGTGAGGAAGGCCGCGGGGAAGTGGTCGATCTGGTGCAGGTCTCCGCCCGCGCCCGCCCGGTAGGCGCCCTCGAGGTCGGGGCCCTCCATCCACCAGACGTTGCCCGAGTCGAGCCCGTGGTCGGCGGGATCGAGGTCGGCCGCCATGAACAGCGACAGCGCCGTGATCGACCAGCGGGTGCGGCCGAGCTTGCGGAGCAGCCGGTCGCTGAGCGCGCCCGGGTCGATGAGCTGGCCGAAGGTGACCTGGGGGTCGGCGTTCGAGATGACGTGCCGGGCTGTGCGCTCGGTGCCGTCGGCGAGCCGCACCCCGATGGCCCGGTGGCCGCCCCCCGGCGCCGGCTCGGTGAGGATGCGCTCGACCGAGGCCTTCATCTGGATGGTCCCGCCGGCAGCCTTCAGCCCCTTGATGAAGGCGCGGGGGATCGAGCCGCCGCCGCCCAGCGGGTACCAGGCGCCCCGCTCGTAGTGCTGCAGCACCGCGGCGTGCAGGCCGGCGGGCATCTTGGAGGGGGGGAGCCCGGTGTCGCCCACCTGGGCCGCGAGCACGGCCCGCGCGACCGGATCCGTCACGTGGTGGTGGAGCAGGTGGGCGAGCGGGCGGGCGCCCCAACGCAGGAGCGATCCCGAGCGGGCCAACAGCCGCGCCACGTCGGCCGGACCGCGCACCCGCTGAGCGGCCCCGAGGCTGCGCCCCATCGCCTCGATGGCGTCGAGGTAGGCGCCCACGCCGCGGGCCTCGTCGGGGAAGGCCTCGGTGAGGGTGGCCCGCCGCTGCTCGCGCCCGGCGGCCCACCCCACCGTGCGCTCGCCCACGCGCACCTGGTCGTAGGCGGCGGGGTTGAGCTCGAGGAAGGTGAGGTCGCCGCTCACCCCCAGCCCGTCGTAGATCTGTCGGAGGTCGCCGCCCTCGTCGAGGCCGCCGATGTAGTGGACCCCGGGGCTGAAGCGGTAGCCCCCCAGCCCGAAGGTGTGGCACCAGCCGCCGGGCAGGTAGTGCTGCTCGAGCACGTGGACGGACTGGCCGGCGCGGGCGAGGGCGAGGGCAGCGGTCAGCCCGCCGGCACCGGAGCCGATGACGAGGACGTCGGTGTCGGGCATGGTCTCTCCCGGGTCTGCGGCGCCCCCTATGCCCCTGCGGCGGGCTCGGGTACCGGATACGGTCTGGGTGGCGATCGACGCGAGCCTCCGATGTCCCCCGACAACCTCGCAACCCGCTGCCTCTGCGGTGCGCCCGCCCTGACGGTCGGGGGCTGAGATCTCCCGCCCCCCACCGCACGAGCAGGTCGCGCTGATCACGGGCTCGACCGCCGGGATCGGCCGCGAGGCGGCCCTGGCGATGGGGCGACAGGGCGTGCGCGTGCTGGTGACCGGCCGCAGCGAGGGTCGCGGGCGCGCCGTGCTGCAGCAACTGCGCGGGGCCGGCAACCGCTCCTGCGCCTTCATCGGGGCCGACCTCTCCACGGTGAGCGGCGTGCGGTCGCTCGCCCAGGCCGTGCGCAGCCGGGTCGATCGCCTCGATGTGCTGGTCAACAACGCCGGGGCCTGGTTTGAGACGCGCGGCGAGACCAGCGACGGGGTCGAGCGCACCTGGGCCTTGAACCACCTCGCGCCCTACCTGCTCACCCACCTGTTGTGGGAGCCCCTCGCGGCCGCGCCGGCGGGTCGGGTGGTGACCGTGGCGAGCGACGCCCACCGGGGGGGCGGCCTCGACTGGGACGATCTGGGCAAGGCCGCCTGGAGCCGGCGCGGGTGGCCCGCCTACCAGCAAAGCAAGTGGGCCAACGTCGTGTTCACCAAAGAGCTGGCCCGGCGGCTTCGCGGCCACCGGGTCACCGCGAATTGCCTCCACCCCGGCTTCGTGGCCTCGAGCTTCGGCCAGGGCAACGGCCCCGCGATGCGCGCGGCGCTGATGCTCACCCGCCCGCTCCAGATCTCGGCGCGGCGCGGCGCCGCCACGGTGGTCTGGGCCGCGCTGTCACCCGACGTCGCCGGCATGAGCGGCGAGTACCTCAAGCGGCGGCGGGTGGCCCTGCCCGACCCCCGCACCAACGACGCGGCCGACGGGCGGCGCCTCTGGGACCACTCGGCCGCGCAGGTGGGCATCGACGCCGCCTGGCCCGCCGCCTGACCGAGCGACGGGGGCCCCGGCGGCTACGCGGGGGGCGAGCCGGCCGTGGAGGCGCACGGCGTCGGCAGCTCGACGATGAAGGTGGAGCCGCCCGACGGGCTGTCCTCCACCCAGATCCGCCCGCCCTGCTTCTCGGCGATGCGCGCGCACATGGCGAGGCCGATGCCGTGGC
>JBDQIL010000710.1:0-3425 GCA_040264415.1 Myxococcota bacterium | reverse complement strand
GGGCTGGGCAAGCCGGGGGGCAGGCTGGGCGCGCCGAGCTCGACCGCGCCCGCATCGAGGGGCCTCACCTGGATCTGGTCGCGGTAGATGTGGTGACCCGACGGCACGATGATCCGCACCTGCACCACGCCGGTGCCGCTGGGCGCGAGCTTCACGCCGACGCCTTCGACCCGGAAGGGGTTGGGCGCGGCCGCGCGGGCGGCGCTCGACTGGAGCGAGGCCGAGCCGATGACGACCGGCCCTGCGACGGCCAAGAGCGCCGGGAGGAGGGCTGCCAGGAACCTGTGCATCGATCCACCTTGGGGAGATGTCTGCCCCGATGCAACGGGGCTGGTTTCGTAACGCAGCGGGTGCTCGGAGACTGTGAAACCCCCGACGGGCTCGACACCCCGGGGCGGATGGGGCATCCCTGTCGTCCCCAGCAGGCTCGAGGCCCCATGGCAGCCCCTCCCCACGCGCCCACCACCTACGACCGTGTGGTGGTGGTCATCCCCGCTCTGAACGAGGAGCGCAGCCTGCCACTCGTGCTCGACGAGCTCCCGCCGGTGGGCGCGGTCATCGTCGCAGACAACGGCAGCACCGACCGCACCGCCGAGGTCGCCCGCGCCGGCGGCGCGCGGGTCGTGGCGGCGCCCCGGCGGGGCTACGGCTCGGCCTGCCTCGCCGGCATCGCCGCCGCCCGCGCCCTCGACCCCGAGGTCTTGGTCATCCTCGACGGCGACCACTCCGACCACCCCGGTGAGCTCTCGCTGCTGGTCGACCCGGTGTTGGGCGGCGAGGCCGACCTCGTGCTGGGGGATCGCACAAGGCGGGCCGACCCGGGCTCGCTCACCGCCCAGCAGCGGTGGGGAAACCGGCTGGCCACCGCCCTCATCGCGCGCCGCTGCGGCCATCGATACCGCGACATGGGCCCCTTCCGCGCGGTCCGGTTCTCGTCGCTCGAGGCCCTCGAGATGGAGGATCCCACCTGGGGATGGAACGTCGAGATGCAGCTGAAGGCGGTCCAGCGGGGCCTGCGAGTGCTCGAGGTGCCGGTGCGGTACCGGCCCCGAATCGGCACGTCGAAGATCAGCGGCACGGTGTCTGGCGTGGCGCGGGCGGGGGTGAAGATCCTGTGGGCCGTCCACCGGTACGCCGAGTGAGCGCCCACGCCCGACTGGTGCTGCTCACCAAAGACCCGGTCCCTGGCCGCGTCAAGACCCGCCTCGCGCCCCACCTCGGAGACGTGGGCGCCGCCCGGCTGCACCGGGCCTTCGCCCTCGAGACCCTGCGGCGCGCGCTGCGGTCGGGGCTGCCCGTGCACGTGGCCTTGCGCGGCGCCCTCGACGGCCCCTTCGCAGAGGCGCTGCGCGCCGGGGGCGCGACCGTGGGGCCCCAGGCCCATGGCGACCTGGGCCAGAAGCTCACCGCAGCCCTCCGCGGCCCGGGCCGACGAATCGCCCTGGGCACCGACTGCGTCGTGTTCGATCCCGCATGGCTCGTCGCGGCCGCCTCCGCGCCGACCCCAGTGGCCTTCGGCCCCAGCACCGACGGCGGGTACTGGTGCGTGTCTGTCGAGGGCACGGGCGGACCGTCGGCGACCGAGCGGATCTTCTCCGACATCCCGTGGTCGACCCCGGACACGCTCGCCGCATCCCGTGCGGCGGCGGCGCGCGCCGGGCTGCCCGTCTCCGAGCTGCCGCAGAGCTTCGATGTAGACGACCAAAGCGACCTGGATGAGCTGCGTCGCGACCCGCGGTGCTCCCCCGACCTCGCCGCGCTCATCGACCGCCTTCGCGCCGCCGCGGGGCGAGGCGATTAGGAAAACGCCCCCCCTGCGAGGAAGCCCGTGCCCCACGTCCACGCCCTGCCCGACCCCCTCCGTCACATCCACATCATGGGCATCGGCGGCACCGCCATGGCCGCGCTGGCCGGCATGCTGGTAGACGCCGGGTACACGGTCACCGGCTCCGACGGCAACGTGGTCTATCCGCCCATGTCCACCTACCTCGCGGGCCTGGGTATCCAGCCGATGGTCGGCTTCGAAGCCTCGAACCTGTCGACCCGGCCCGACCTCGTCGTCATCGGAAACGTGGTGCGCGCGGTCTACGCCGAGGCTGAGGCCGTGCTGGCCTCTGACATCCCCTACCTCAGCTTCCCCGAGCTGCTCGGGCTGCGCTTCCTCGAGGACCGCCGCTCCATCGTGGTCTCCGGCACGCACGGCAAGACCACCACGACCTCGCTCATCGCCTGGCTCCTCGAGGCGGCCGGCCGTCACCCAGGCTTCCTGGTCGGGGGGGTGCCCACCAACTTCGATCGCACCGCCCGGGCGGCCCAGGGCGACCACTTCGTCATCGAGGGCGACGAGTACGACACGGCTTTCTTCGACAAGGGTCCGAAGTTTCTCCACTACCGACCCAAGACCGCCATCATCACGAGCCTCGAGTTCGACCACGCCGACATCTACGACGACCTCGAGCACATCAAGGGCAACTTCCGCAAGCTCGTGAAGATCATCCCCGACGACGGCTTGCTGGTCGCCCGCTGGGATGTCGACGCGGTGGCCGAGGTCGTGACCGACGCCCGGGCCGAGGGCGGCTGCGAGGTGCGGCGCTATGGCCCCGGCCAGCAGTGGGACGGCCGCATCGACGGCGTCGACACCGACCGCGGCGTGATGCGCTTCACGGTGCTCGACGCCGGACGATCGGTGGGCACCTTCGAGAGCTCCTTGGTCGGTGAGCACAACCTGATGAACCAGGTCGCGGCCGTCGCGGCGCTCTCCCGCGAGGGCCTCACGGCGGACGAGCTTGCCCGAGGCTTCGCGAGCTTCGAGGGGATCAAGCGGCGCCAAGAGGTGCGGGGGACCGTCGGCGGCGTCACGGTGCTCGACGACTTCGCGCACCACCCCACCGCCGTGAAGCTCACCCTCGAGGCGCTGCGGCTCCGGTTCGGCGGGCGCCGCCTGTGGGCCATCTTCGAGGCCCGGTCGAACACCAGCCGGCGCAACATCTTCCAAGACGACTACGCCGCGGCCTTCGACGCGTGCGACCTCGCGGTGGTGTCTCCGCCCCAGGGGCTCGACGGCATCCCACCCGACGAGCGCTTCGACGCGGGGCGTCTGGTCGACGACATCCGGGCGCGAGGCACCGAGGCTTTCCTGTGGGGGCTGGGCCCCGACGGTCCGCTGCCGTCGGCGGCAGGGGCCGACGCCATCGCCGCTCAGGTGGCCGCCAATGCCATGCCCGAAGACGTGGTCGCCGTGCTCTCCAACGGGGGCTTCGGCGGCATCCACGGCAAGCTCCTCGCGCGGCTCCAAGACCGCTTCGAGGGCTGACGGGCGCCCCGCAGGCCAACTCGGACACTTTTCGTCCGATTGGTGCCAGGAGGGCGAGATATTCATGGTCAGGCGTTGCCCGGAACCCCGAACAGTTGTACTGTACAGGCGT
>JBDQIL010000709.1:0-3426 GCA_040264415.1 Myxococcota bacterium | reverse complement strand
GACACAGTCCGTACGAGCCGCTGCGGGGCCGGGGCCGGGGCGAGCCCCACCGCCTCATCGGAGACCAGCACACCCGCCCGCAGCATGCTCTCCACCAGGTCGAGGGTGCGCAGCGGCTCGTACGGACTGTGTCCGAGCAGATCGGCCAGCGCGATCGCGGGATCCGCCAGCTCGGCCACCCGCTGCTCGTCGCGGTTCGACGGCATCGACGGGCCCGGTCGGAGCGTGAGCGGTTGCGTTCGCAGACGCAGCGGCGCGGTGCGCACGAGGCGCTCGAGCAGCCCGTTGACCAGATCGCGGGACTCGTGCCCGTACTGCACATTTCGTACGAAGATGGCGTCCATCGGCTGCACGGTGACCGAGCCGTCTTGCGCGCAGAAGGCCGCCAGGTTCTCCTCGAAGCGGGCTTGGAGGAGCTCGTGGAAGAGGCGATCGGGCACGTGGCCCAGGAGCAGCTCTTCGGCGGAGCGCCCCTGCTCGACGCTCCGCGCGAAGGCCACGCCCTGACGCGGCGTGATGGCGCCGTGGTTGACCATGCGCCGCACGAGATCGGCGCCATCGGCCTCGCTGAGCGCCGCCATGACCTCGCCCTGCATCACATAGAGGCGCAGGACAGGGGTGCCCCCGGACGACAGGCAGCCTGTCGTCCCACGAGCGAGGTGGCCCCGGAGCATATCGACCGGGAGGAGGGGCGTGGTCTGGCTCAGGCTCATCCCCACGGGATTCTCAGGCGGCAGAGAGGGGAGCGTAGCAGGATGCCCGGACTGCGGTCAATCCGGCCCCCTGCCGGTGCCACCCACAAGCCGGAAGGCGGCGGCCAGCTGGAGGTCGGGCGGGAGCGATCCTGGGCCGTCGAGGGCGGGGTTGTTGACCGGCTCCACGCGCACATCCGGGACCAGCCCGTCGCCATCCCACCCCAGGCCGCTGGGCGATCGCATCCAGGTGTCGGCGAGCTGCAGCACCAGGCCGTCGCCGAGGGGCTGGTAGTCGGGCAACGTGCCGACCCCTGCGGTGGCGGTGCCCACGACCTGGGCGACGCCGTGGTCGCGGAGCGCCGCCACGAAGGCCTCGGCGGGCCCGGCGGTGCCCCGGTTGGCGAGCACCACCACGCCGCCGGTCCAGGTCACGGCGCGCTCGGCCCGCAGGGGATCGGCCGAGCCGTCGAAGCCCACCCGTTCGACGACCACCGCGCCCTTCTCGACGAAGAGGTCGGCTGCGGCCACCGCCTCGTCGATGAGCCCGCCCTCGTTGTCGCGCAGGTCGAGCACCACACCCGGCGCATCGAGATCGCCGAGCAGCTTCGCGAGCTGCTCCGCGGCGCCGCGCCCGAAGAAGCCCACCCGCAAGCAGGGGCGAGCGCCCCCCTCGACCAGCCGCACCGACGACATGCGGTACGTGTCTCGCTTGACCAGCACGCGAGAGAGCCCGCTGTCGCGGCGCACATCCATCCGCACCTGCGGGCGGGCCGCGCTCGCCACCACGGCGTCATGGATCTGCGCGAGGGCCATGCCGGTGAACGGCATGCCCTCGACCCCCACCACGAGGTCGCCGGGCTGCAGCCCCGACCGCTCGCCGGGCCCGCCCGGGAACACGTCGGTGATGATCAGACCGCGCCCCGGTAGCAGGGTGAATTCGATCCCGATCCCGTGACGATCGCCCTGGGCCCAGGCGCGCGCGTGGTTCCACTCGTCTTGGGAGAGCAGCGCGTTGCCGGTCGAGCCGGTCACCTGGTCGAGCTGACTGGCCAGCCCCGCCATGGCCGCGCGGTACAGGTCGGCGCGGGCCGCGCGGCCGGCGTAGCGCTGCTCCACCAGATCCACCATCTCGTCGAGGGCGTCGGCGTCAGCGGCGGAGGCGGTGGCCAGCCAGGTCGCGAGCGCGACGGTCAGCAGGGCGCTCATGGTCGGCGCTCGTTCAGCGGGGGCTCCGGGGAGGGCAGCAGTCTAGAGCGTGCCGCGCCGCGGCGTGTGGGACACGGTTCGGTAGGCCTCGACGCGGGGCGGCTGCCGGGGCTCGATGGCCACCCGACTGCCGCGCTCGAGGTCGGTGAGCTCTCGCTCGAGGGCTTGGGCCTCGGCGCGGGCGACCTCGGCGTCGGACAGGTTGGACCAACCCCACGCCACCGCGAGCAGCAGGGCGGCGGCGTAGGCCACCAGCCCGACCGGGCTCACCCGCAGCTCGAGCCCGGCGAGCTGTCGCGCGACGCGGCCGGTCACGGTGTTGCCTCGCGCGACCTCGGTGGCGCGCTCGTGTTGAACCGTCTCCCAGGCGTCGCTCAGCGTGCCGTCCATCTGCGACCAGAAGGCCGGCTGGTCGAGCCGCGGATCGGGCGGCGGTCGCAGCTGGGCCAGATCATCGCTCTGGGCCGCCAGCTGGCCGGCGAGGTCGGCGCAGCAGGGGCAGCGCTCGACGTGCTCTCCCATCAGCTCGCCCTCTGCCGGGGCCAGCTCGTCCTCCAACCAAGGGACGATCAGCTGCTGGGCCTCTTGACAGTCCATCGGGGTCACCTCGATCTCGTCTGGGTCGGCGGCCAGGGGGGCGCCCTGGTTGACACAATGTCTAATCCGAACGGGCAGCGCCCGCGCCGGGCGGGCGGGCGGAGGGTCCATACAGCCCAAACACGCCATCGGCCGGAATCCTCCCTCCTGCAACGCGCGACCCCGGCGGGCGGCGGCCGCGCCGGGGTCGGGAGGGAGCCAGCGAGCGCTACACGCCGGGGCGAAGCACGTGGTCGTCGCCCATCTCGGCGAGCAGGCGAGACCGCGCCCGGCTCAGCCTCGACATGACCGTGCCCAACTTGATGTCGAGCACCGAGGCGATCTCGGCGTACGAGAGGTCGTCGTAGTAGCGCAGCAGCAGGATCTCTTTGTGATCGCGGGTCATCTTGTCGATGGACGCCATCACCTCTTCGCGTCGCTCGCCCTTGAAGACCGCATCGACCTGGTCGGCCCGGGCGCTCTCGGGCTTCATCATGGCGTCGAGGATGGCGCCGCGGCGCTTGCGGTCGCGCACCAGGTTGAAGCAGAGGTTCGAGGTCACCCGGAAGAGCCAAGCCTTGATGCGGAAGTCGTCGTTGTACAGGCGGCGCTCGCGCATCGCCCGGATGAAGACCTCTTGCACGACGTCGTAGGCCTCCTCGTAGTCCTTCACGATGCCGAGGGCGTGGTAGAACAGCCGGTCGCGGTACTTGCGGATCACCATGTCGAGCCCGGCCTTCTCGTCGGAGGCGGCCACGCGCTTGATGTCTTCTTCGCTCCAGGTCGAGGGCTTGGTGGCGGAGACGAGTCGCAGGCTGGTGTGGGTGGCGGTCATGGCGTGCTCCTCCGGTGAGCGATGCAAGGGATGACCGCACGGCGGTCGGGGGTCTCGGGGACCAGGGGCTCGTGGGGTCCGACCACACCGGCTGGAGAAGGTTCCGTGCAGGTG
>JBDQIL010000708.1:0-3434 GCA_040264415.1 Myxococcota bacterium | reverse complement strand
GGCGTGGGCTCGGGCGTGGGAGCGGCTGCAGGGACCGGTTCGGGCGCGGCCTCGACCGGGACCGGCGGCGCGGTGGCCGCGGGGACCTCGGGGGTCGCCGGCTCGACGCGCGGAGTGGGCGGCCGCGGCGCGGCGGCCGGCGGAGATGGAGGCGATTCGCTACGCCCGAAGGCGCGCTTGATACCGGACTTCAGGCGGCTGCGGATGCCGAAGGCGCTCATGAGAGGCTCCGTTTGCGGCGGGGGTTCGCCGGCGGTCGGGGGGTCCAGTGCAGGAGCTAACCCAAGCAGCGTGCGGCGCCGCCGTGCCGCCCGTCATCCCGGGGACGGCGCGAAGAGCTCGAGGCTGATGAAGCGCGAGTCGGCCGATGTGCGTCGGATCGGCGCGGTGATTCGCTTGAGCAGAGCGTAGGTGACGAAGAAGGCGCGCAGGCGTGCGCGATCTCGCCGGCCCGGCGCCCGCGGGCCGCAGATCCACTTGTCGTCGGTCAGGCCGGCGTCGCGGAAGCGCACCCGACCCACCAAGGGCAGGTGCCCGCGGTGCCCGCGCGGGAGCGCCGGCCCCAAGACCACCACGTCGGCGGGCTCTCCGTCGGCAGAGGGATGGTCGGGGGCCGAGCCGTAGTTGAAGGGGCAGGGCACCGGCGACGGGAACTCCACGTGGCCGTCGGGCGCACGCTTGGCCCACGCGCCACGCGAGACCTCGATGACGAAGGCCACGGATGCGGGGAGGTCGGGGGGGCGCGCCTGCACGGCCCTCGGCTACCGTGTCGGGGTGCCGCGCGCTATCCTGCGCGACATCGCTCGATGGAGGAGCCCATGTTGATCCCCCGCCTCACCCCGGTCGCCGCCACGGTCGCCCTGCTCGCCTGCAGCGGCGGCGAGCAAGGCTTCGGAAACACCGACCAGAATACCAACGTGGACGAGGGCACCGGCACGATGGAGGTCTCTCCCGCCGCGCTCGTGATCGAGGACGTCGACTATGAGCAGCAGGTCTCCAGCTCGGGGGTCATCACGGTCACCAGCACCGGCGAGGGCACGCTGCGCCTGTACGACGTCGCGCTGTCGAGCACGGGCGGTGGGGTGCTCTACATGCAGCCCAACGACGATGACATCAACCTCGCGTCGGGCGTGTCTCGCGACTTCACGGTGGTGGCCACCCTCACCGAGTACGGCAAGGTCACGGGGGCGGCACGGATTCAGAGCAACGATGGTGAGCAGCAACTCGTCGAGGTGCCGATCACGGTCTACCCGGTGGGTTGGGAAGAGCCTGAGGACTCTGGCGACGCCGACTCCGGACGCTGAGCGGCCGTCGGCCTCAGGGGGCGTCGTCTTCGCCGCGCGTCTGGGGCCGCCAGAAGTCTCTCGGGCGCACCTTCCACCCGGACTTGGGCCGGAGCGCGCCGCCCGCGGGCTGCACCCGCTCGGCTTTGCTGTAGGCGTCTGACAGGCCGAGCCCGAGCTTGTTGTTGGAGGTCATCACCACCGTCCATCGCTGGGCTGCGATGTCGGCCTCGATGTCGGCGATGGCCGGCTGCAGCGGTCCCCCGTCGTGATCGATGTCCCACAGGCCGATGAGGTGGAAGCCGGGTGCCTTGCCGGCGGCGACCGGAAGCCATGGCGACCACGGCGCGAGCACCGGCCCGGGGACCGCGCGGATCCGTTCGACGATGCGATCACCGGCCTCGCGGTCGGCGACGTCGGGGCTGAAGCGTTCCGGGCTCCAGCGACCCTCCCACAGCACGGCCGCGACCAAGGCCGCGGTGCCCAGCCGCACGAAGAAGCCTCGGGGGCCGCCGTCATCGAGGCGCTCGCGGAGCGCGAACAGCGCGAGCCCCGCCCACACGCTCAAGACCCAGAAGCCGGGGATGAGCACGTTGAGGTAGCCGCCGGTGTGGCCGCGCATCACGCAGGCGAGCAGCAGCAGGGTCACGCCCTGGCCCACCCAGAAGCGATGCCCAGCGGTGGCCTTCATGCCGAACCGGCCGCTCAGCAGGGGCGGGAAGGCGGCGAGGGTGAGCAGGTGCGCCCACGCCAGCCCGGCCCACAGCTCTTTGGGCGCGCCGAGGAAGAGCCGCCGCGGCACATAGCCGTGCAGCGCGGGGACCCCGAGCAGGTACGTGAGGAACAGCCCGTCGCCTTCGAGCTGGATGAGGCCGGTCGCCACCAGCGCTGGCGCGACGCTCCACCCGACGAAACGCAGGGCGGGCCCGCGACCCTGGGTGCGCCACAGCCAGATGAGGGCCGGCAGGCCGCAGATCGCTGCGTTGTGCTTGGTGAGGTAGGCGAGCACCAGCAGCAGCCCGCCGGCGCGGAGCCACCCATGGCGGATCGCCACCAGAGACCAGCCCAGCAGCGCGAGCAGCATCCCGTCGATGCGTACGAGGTCGAAGAAGGCCCCGCCGTCGTCGTAGCAGGCGAGGAACAGGCCGGCTGCGCCCAGCGCCGCGGCCCACCCTCGGCGTCCGGTCTCCCCGACCACGGCTGCCATCAGCGCCCCCGTGCCGAGCAGCGTGCCCGCCATGGACACCGCGCGGCCGAGCGCGTGGCTGAGGCCGAAGATCTGCCCCAGCCCCGCGAGCGCCCAGTGGTACAGCGGCGGGTAGATGAACGGGATGAAGTCGGCGGTCGGCTGCACGTACAGGGCCTCGCCCTCCATCACGCGCAGCGCGTGCAGCAGCATGCCCCCCTCCATCCACTCCAGGTCGTAGGGGTGGCCGACCCGCGCGAGGAAGGTGCGGGTGAGCAGCGCTACGATGGCGAGCGTCAGGCCGAGCATGGGCGCGTCGGCGAGCAGCGCTCGCCATGGGTGGCGCGCAGGGGCTTCGGGGGAGGACATGGCGACCGAGGCTAACCCGCGCGCCCGTCGCTGCGCCGGGCTACCGAGCGCCCATGCCCACCACCCTCGAACGACTGCGCGCCGCCCTCGCCCCCGCCGGGCTCAACGCGGTCGGCGTGCTGTCCGCAGCCGCCTGGGACGCGCGCATGCCGGCGGCGCAGCGGGTCGCGCCGCTGGTGGCCGGCGCCCGGCAGGTGGTGGTGGTCGGCAGCGGGGGGCCGGCTCTCTGGCACGCCTTCGTGTGCGATCTCGAAGCGCGGCCCGCGCACCTCGTGTCCGAGGCCCACCCCCTCGACGCCTACGTTCGTCGTGCCGTGCAGGCTGCGAGCGCGGCCCTCGGTGCTCTGCCCCACCGCTGGGTGCTGTCCGCCGCGAACGAAACGGTCTTCCTCGACTTTCGTGTGATGGCCGAGATGGCGGGGGTCGGCACCCGTGGCCGGTTGGGCCTGCTCATGCACCCCGAGCACGGCCCCTGGCTGGGGCTGCGGGCGGCGTGCGTCGTGGCGGGCGAGGTGGGCCCGGTGTCGCCTCCCCTGTCCACCTCCCCCTGTGACGGCTGCCCCGCCCCGTGCATGGCGGCCTGTCCGGGGTCTGCG
>JBDQIL010000707.1:0-3435 GCA_040264415.1 Myxococcota bacterium | reverse complement strand
CGGCGCATCTTCCGCTTGCGGCGCCGCGCGCGGCGCTCCTCGGGTCCAGCGAAGTCGTCGTTCATGGTAGTGCCCTCGATCTCGTCGATGGGGATGGCGGCTTGCAGGCGCATCAGGCGGTCCTCCACGGGCGCTCCGGCGAGGTCCAGGCCTCGGCCCGGGCCGCCCAGCGCTTCTTCACGAGCGGGTCCACCCGCCCGCCGTGCATGCCCAGCCGGGCGCTGGGGTCGTCGCGCAGCCACCGGCTGCCCACGCGGTAGCGGACGATGCAGTGGTAGAGCCCCGGCGTGTCTGGGCGGCTGCGGGTGGTGAGCATCACCTGGGCGGGGATGCGGGCGAGACCTGCGCGCCGGGCGGCCTCGAAGCCGGGCTCGCCGGGCCGAAGGGCGTCGGCACCCTTGGCGATGAGCTCGCCGGCGCGGGCGGCGGCCAGGCCGTCGCAGTCCTCGTGGCCCTGGGCGAGCATGTTGAGGTAGTCGCACCAGGTCTCGTCGACCTCGCGGCGGTAGACCACGCCCGAGTCGTAGAGCAGGGGCAGCGACGGCTGCGCCCGCACGATGATGGCGTTCTCCTGGGCGAGCCAGTTGAGCAGCCGCACCGCGGCCTGCTCATCGAACGCGAGCTTGACCGCGATCTTCATCAGGCCACCAGGCGCAGCCGGAAGGGGCCGTTGCTGACCAGCACGATCTTGGCGGTGTGGTCGGGGTTCGTGCCGCCGCCGAGGCTGGTCCGGGCGCGGACGAAGCCGGCCAGGGCCGCGATGTCGACGAAGCTGGTGCCCGAGCCGTCGCCGGTGAGCTGGGTGGCGCTGGCGACGGTGACCCAGTTGGTGCCGTCGGGGCTGGTCTCGACCACGGCGTCGGTGGTGGGGCTCGTCGCGCCCCCCGACTGGGTCAGCGCGAAGAAGGCGCGGAAGCCCTGCCCCGCGTCGTTCTGCGCGTCGGCATCGGACGGGAGCACGGCGTAGGTGCTGCCGGTCTGGTCCTCGGAGGCCGCCTCGGTGACCTCGAGGAGGGTGGCGCGGTTGCGGTGGACGCTCATGGTCGGACCCCAGGGGCTTCAAGGGAGCGGGTTCAGAGGGAGAGGGTGAAGACCGCCCGCCAGGCGGTGCTGCCGGTGGCGGCGATCTCGATGCTTCGGGCGCCCCCGACGGGGATCCCGGCAGCGGGTTGGAGGTTGGCGGGCACGGTGGCCCGCAGGACGGACTGGCCGTCCAGCAGGCGGACGGCGGCGTTGGGCAGCAGGGCCGGGTCGGCGAGCTCGACGCGGACGGTGCGGGCGAAGGGCGGGACCGGGACCTCGGCGGCGGCCTGCTCGGTGACCGAGCCCGTCGCCTCCCAGTGGTTCTCGGTGTCGGTGGCGGCGTCGGCCACCGTCACCCCCACCCGGTTCGCCGCGTCGGCGAGGTTGCCGGCCTGGATGCGGAGCCCGCGGGCGAACACGCAGATTCGCGTCGCGCGGGACACCGTCACCTTGGCCGTCGCCCCCGAACCGCCGCCCGACGACCAGGCCAGGGCCAGCTCGAAGGGCAGCCCCGTGCGGCTGAAGGCCTCGACCACCCGCCATGCAGCGGCGGGGGCCTCGGCGTTCAGCAGCGGCTCGAGCGCGAGCTGCCCACCCCAGGGGGCGAGGTCCCGGCCATCCGACCGGCTGCTCAGCTCGCACCGTGCCGCCACGGGTCACCTCGACGCCGGCCAGCGGCTCAGCACTGCGCCGTGACGGGCTTCTGGCCGATCATGGTGACCGCGAAGTCGCCCGCGCCGGTCAGGCTGCCGTTGACGGTGATGTCGAGGCCGGCCCGCAGGCTCTGGCCCTTGAGCAGGCCGCGCAGGAAGCTGGTGGAGCCGAAGACGGACACGTCGATGCCGTCGGAGCTGGACCAGACCACGCGGTCCCCGAAGAAGATGCTCGTGACCTTGGCCCCGGTCGCCGAGCCCGTGAAGGTGATGTCCTGGGCGCGGAAGTGGTGCTGCAGGCGGATCTTGACGCTCGCGGCCCCGGCCTCGGTCAGGGTGTCGGTGCCGCTCACGGCGGTCATGCCCCACTGCATCTCGCTGCTCCCCTTGGACTTGCTGCTGCGCTTGCGGCTGCCGCTGGGCTTGCCGAGCTTCTTCGAGACCCGGCCTGCGCCGCGCTGCAGTCGCTTCATGCGACGGCTCAGGCGCTTGCGGCGGCGGCGGCCCTTGGCGCCGAAGTCGTCGCCGTCGAACTCCTCGTCCTCACCGAAGTCGTCCTCGTCGCCGAAGTCGTCGCCCTCGAAGTCGTCGTAGTCGTCGTCGCCCTCGAAGTCGTCGTCATCGTCGAAGTCGTCGTCGCCCTCGAAGTCGTCGTAGTCCTCGCCGAAGTCGACGCCGGAGAAGCCGCCGCCGCCCCGGCGGAGGCTGTCGGTGTCCACGGCGAGCTCGCCGGTGCGGGGGTGGCGGAAGACGCGGGCGTAGCCCAGGGAGGTGAGTCGGGTGGCCATCGGTCAGGTCC
The DNA here is from genome assembly GCA_040264415.1 of Myxococcota bacterium. Classification (GTDB taxonomy): domain Bacteria; phylum Myxococcota_A; class UBA796; order UBA796; family UBA2385; genus M30B51. The sequence continues at coordinate 960 of JBDQIL010000707.1, read as the reverse complement.
TCGCGTTGGGAGGGAAGGTCAGGTCGGCCCGGGGGGCCAGGGAGTCGGTGGAGATGGGATCAGGCGGCGTCGAGCTCGTCGCTCTCGTCGTCGTCGTCGAAGTGGGCGCGGACGAAGCGACCGCGGCGGATGGGGCCGGCGCCCTGGGCCTGGGCCTGGCGGCGACGGCGGCGCACGCGGCGTCGGACGCTGCCGGGGCGGCGGCCGAAGTCGTCGGGGTCGTCCTCGCCCTGCACGCCCGGATCGGCCGGGGTCAGCAGGACCTCGCGGACCGGCCCTTGCATCGTGGGCTCGGGCAGCAGCGAGGGTGCCGGCAGCATGGGCACGACGCCCTGCATGGTGGGCAGCACGCCCTGCATGGTCGGCGTCGGGGCGGGGGCAGGCACGGCGGCGGGAGCCCCACCGCGCTTCTCGGCCAGGGTGCGGCCGGCGTTGCGGGCCACCGTGGCGAGCCAGGAGCCCATCACGCCGTTGCCGATGGCGAGGACGTGGGCGCCCGCGCCCTTCTGCCCCTGCATCGTCTGGTACAGCCCGTAGCCCTGGGCGATGAGGCCGACCGGCGCGCGCAGGTCGACGGAGCCCATCTTGAGCTTGTCCTCGCCCAGGTAGCCCTCGGCCATCGACGCCAGGAACAGCGAGCCCTGGGTCTCGGCGGTATGGAGCACCAGGGTGCCCGTCTCGAGCATGGCCTCCTTGCTGGACTCGGCCTTCTTGGTCAGGTTGGCGATCTTGGTGACGGCCTGACCCAGCGCGCTCTGCGCCTGTCGCTCGGTCACCTTGCCGCCCTTCATCGCGGTGGCGAGGGCCGACTGCCCGGTCTTCGCTGCCATGTGTTCGCTCCGGAGATGGGGTCTGCTGGATGGGTCTGGGAGAAGGGGGAGGTGGCGACGGGGGCCGGTGAGGACCCCCGCCGCCGGGTGCCGGCGCCCCTCGCGCCGTGTCCTCGGAGCACTTCTACGG
>JBDQIL010000706.1:0-3440 GCA_040264415.1 Myxococcota bacterium | reverse complement strand
TCCCGGCCATCCAGACCGAGGGCGAGCGCAGCGTCATCTTCTGCGGCGGCGCGCCGTCCCACGCCCTGCAGAAGGTGCCCGCAGCCGGCGACTACCGGGTGCAGTCGGTCTACGGCGGGCGCGAGCACCCCGTCACGCTGACCCCCGACGAAGACGATCTGGCCCGGCGGATCATCGCTGCCATCGGCCGGCCCGTGCTGTACGGCCGCGTCGATCTCGTGCGGGCCCCCGACGGCGGGCTGCGGCTGATGGAGCTCGAGCTGATCGAGCCGTACCTCTACCCCGAGCAGGGGCCCGAGCTGGGCCCCCGCTTCGCCGCCGCCCTGAGCCGGCTGCTCGACGAAGGCGCCGGTTGATCCCTCGGTGCCGTGCCGGTGACAGGTCGTGACGACGGAGGCCCGGCACGCTACGCGTCCGGGCTGAAACGAAATTGGAGAAGCCCATGACCCGGCGCCTGCCCCTGCTCGCCCTTCTGACCCTCGCCGCCTGCGCCATCGAGCCGGCCCCCGAGGGCCGCGTGCTCCACGTCGAGCCCTCCGCCGGCGGCGAGTGGGACGACCCCGACGCGATGCGCGGCGTGATGGCCTTCACCACCATCCAAGACGCGGTCGACGCCGCCACCTCGGGCGACACCATTGCGGTCCCGTCGGGCATCTACGTCGAAGACGTGGTGATGGTCGACGGCGTCACCGTTCAGGGCGCTGGCCTGGGCGAGACCTACGTGGTGGGCTCGTTCACCTTCACCGGCCTCACGGGCGCCGCCGTCGAGTCTCTCAGCCTCTACGACAGCACCTGGTACAGCACCGGGACCAGCCAGACCCAGAACGGCGTGGTCATCAACGGGGGCGACGCCTCGGTCTCGAACATCGAGGCCTTCTACTTCCAGCACGCCGTCTCGGTGTCGTCTGCGGCCACCGTCGATATCGACGCGGTGCGGCTGGGCGGCAACCTGTACGGCGTGGTCGATGCCGGCAGCAGCGACCTGAGCGTCACCAACAGCTTCATCTACTCCAACACCGGTGGCGGCGTCGCCACGAGCAACGGTGGGTCTGGAACCACGGCGTTGATCGCGAACAACACGCTGGTCGCGAACGGCTATGGCGGCACCACCGCCTACCTCACGGGCGCCATCTCGATGGGCTCGAACGGCGCCGAGCAGGTCTACAACAACATCATCACCAACAACAGCTATGGGCTGAACTGCGGCGGCTGCGGCGCGTCTTGGGGCTACAACCTCGTGTGGGGCAACACCACCGGCTACGTCAACGACGCCAGCTCGGTGAGCTCGGACCTGTCCACCGACCCGCAGTACGCCGACACCTCGTCGGCTGACTACCGGCTGTCCGCGGGCTCTCCCGCCATCGACGCCGGCTCGGCGACCTACGCGCCGTCCACCGACCTCGACGGCGAGGCGCGGCCGCAGGGCGGCGGCGTCGACATCGGCATGGACGAGTACGCGAGCTCCTCCTACGACCTGCTCATCACCGAGGTCATGGCCAACGCCGCGACCGAGGGCACCGGCGAGTTCGTCGAGATCTACAACAACGGCTCGACCAGCGTCGACCTCGCCGGGCTGATGCTCTCCGACGGCGACCAGGTCGACACCCTGCAGGCCTACGGCGGCAGCAGCACCGTGCTGGCCGCGGGCGCCTACGCGGTGGTGATCGACTCGGAGTACGCCTCCGACTACACCATCGACAGCAGCGTGCCCCTGCTCACCACGGGTGACACCAACCTGGGCAACGGCATGACCACCGCCGACCCGGTCACCCTGTACGAGGCCGACGGCTCGACCGTGATCGCCGCCTACAGCCACGTGGGCGACCCCGGCGACGGCGTGAGCCGCGAGATGGTCATCCTGGCCAACGGCGACGCGGCCGGCAACTGGCGGGCCAGCGTGTGCGCGAGCAGCTCGTCGCCCGGCGACGCGGCCTGCTTCCCGCCCAGCGGCGACCCCGCCGACCTGGTGATCACCGAGGTCATGGCCAACGCCGCCACCGAATCGACCGGCGAGTACGTCGAGATCTACAACCCGACCACCAGCGACATCGACCTCGCGGGCCTGGTCATCAGCGACAGCGGCAGCAGCGACACGCTCTCCGCCTTCCAGGGCGGCTCCACGCTGCTCGGCCCCGGCCAGCACGGCCTCATCCTCGATGAGGGCTACGCCTACGACTACTTCCTGCCCACCGACGCGGTGCTGGTCACGGCCGGCACCACCATCGGCAACGGCCTGTCCACGTCGGACAGCGTGACGCTCTACGAGAGTGACGGCGTCACCGCCATCGACAGCTTCTCGTACGCGTTCGACCCCGGCGACGGCGTGAGCGCCGAGAAGGTGGACTACGCGGCCGGTGACACCTCGGCCAACTGGATCGCCGGCACCGACAGCTGCTCGCGCGGCGCCACCCCGGCTCGCTTGAACGGCGCGGCGGGCGGCGTCTGCGGTCCGCTGCTGGTCACCGAGGTGATGGCCAACGCCGACGACGAAGACACCGGCGAGTTCGTCGAGATCTTCAACTACGGCGGCGCGTCCATCGATCTCGCCGGGCTCATGCTGTCTGATGGCGACGCGATGGACACCCTGCAGGCCTACGACGGGGGCAGCACCCAGCTCGCCTCGGGCGCGTACGCGGTGGTGGTCGATGCCGAGTACGCCGGCGAGTACACCATCCCGTCGGGCGCCATCGTGGTCACCACGGGCGACACCACGCTGGGCAACAGCCTGAGCGTGAGCGACGAGGTGACCCTGTACGAGGCCGATGGTGTGCACGTCATCGACGCCTTCCAGCACCCGAGCAACCCCGGAAACGCGGTGAGCATCGAGCGCGTGGAGCTCTCCGGGCTGCTCGACGACGTGAGCAACTGGACCGCCTCGACCTGCGCCACCGGCTCGTCGCCCGGCGAAGACAACTGCGTGTCCTCGTCGAGCACCTCGACCACCACGAGCGCCTACGACATCCTCATCACCGAGGTCATGGCCAACGCCGACTCTGAGACCACCGGCGAGTTCGTCGAGCTGTACAACAACAGCTCGACCGACATCGACCTGCTGTATTGGTACCTCTACGACGGCGACTCCATCGACACGATCGTCGGCTTCACCGACATCTACGACACCGTGCTCCCGGCTGGCGGCTACGCCATCATCCTCGACGCCGATTACAACGGCGACTACGCCAGCACCCTCTCGTCTTCGGCGTTGATCCTGACCACCGACGACTCGACCCTGGGCTCTGGGCTGTCCACCAGCGATGAGATCTACGTCTTTGACGCCGACGCCGCCCTGGCCGACTCGTTCACGTCGCCGTCCAACCCCGGCAACGCCGTGAGCATCGAGCGGGTCGACCTCAACACCGGCGACGTGCCGTCGAACTGGGCCGACAGCGTCTGCTCGGCCGGCTCGTCTCCCGGTCAGGGCACCTGCCCCTGATCGGGCG
>JBDQIL010000705.1:0-3442 GCA_040264415.1 Myxococcota bacterium | reverse complement strand
GACGCGCTGCGCTTCAGCGGCGACCCCACCGGGGCCCGGGTCGCCCTCGCCCGCGCCAACCAGCTCGACGAGAACCCCGACGGTCACCTGGTGCGGCGCGCCTGGCTCGCCGCCATCGAGGGCGATCGCTTCGGCGCCATCACCCACGCCCGTCGGCTGATGGAGCTCTACCCGAGCGGCAGCCTCGCGCCGTGGTTCTATGCCCACCAGGTCGATGAGGACACGACCCGCGACCTGCTGGGTCAAGACATCGCACGCGCGCGCGGCCGCCTCCATCCCGGCTCGGGGCCCCTCGACTTCTTCGCCGGCGCGCTCCTCGCCGCAGGCGAAGACGATGGGGCCCGCGCGCTCGCCGCCATGGGCCGCGCGCGCGACTGCGGCGCCGCGCCCACCGCGCCGTCCCGCGACAACTGCGAGGCGTGGTACCGCGCGCTGGCGCGCGACGGCCTCGCCGACGCCCGGGCGGCCATCGACCGCGCCGTGGCCGCCGAACCCGACCGGCCCGACTTCCTCGACACCCGCGCCATGGTCCTCGAAGCGCAGGGCGAGCTCGACCGGGCCCGCGACGCCGCCTGGCTCGCCGCGCGGTCTGAACCCGACAACCTCTACTTCTTGTGGCAGGCTGCTCGCCTCGACCGCGCCGCGCGCGGCGACGGCTCCTGATCCGCTCACCCCCGGTGCCCCATGGTCCTGCTCACGCTCGCCGCCCTGCTGAACCCGGCCGCCGCCCAGGCCCCCGAGAAGGCCGAGGCGATGCCCCTCACCGCCCGCGTCGTCAGCGTCTACGACGGCGACACGGTCACCCTCGACACGGGCGACCGGGTGCGGCTGCGCTGGGTCAACACCCCCGAGCTCAAGCCGGCCGAGGCCTACGGCGTCGAGGCCCGCGAGCTCGCGACGAAGATGCTGCTGAACAAGAAGGTGCGGCTCGACTACGGGCCCGTCGTCCGTGACGGCTACGGCCGCCTGATCGCCGGCATCAGCACCGAAGCGGGCGGGCGGCTGAGCACGGCCCTGCTCAAGGCCGGCTACGGCCACCTGTTCATCATCCCGCCGGTGGGCGACTTCGACATGGCCGAGCTGCTGGCCGCCCAGCAGGCCGCCCAGGACGCGGGGCTCGGGATCTGGTCGGACGAGCGCTACAAGGGCGAGTTGCACATCACGAGCTTCCACGCGAACGCGCGCGGCGACGACCGCGAGAACGTCCACGGCGAGTACCTGCGCGTGTGCAACGTGGGCCGGGAGACCGTCAACCTCGACGGCTACCGGCTCACCGACCTCAACGGCGGCTCCTGGCGGCTCCCCGACATGCAGCTCCCGGTCGGCTTCACCGTCAAGCTCACCTCGGGCAAGGGCACCAACCAGGGGGATCTCGACGAGCAGCTGCAGGTCTTCCTGCAGAGCGACGGCCCCGTCTGGAGCAACCGCCGAGACCGCGCCACGCTCTACGATCCCTCCGGCAAGGTGCTCGACACCCGGCTGCACGCCCCCAAGTCGGCCCAGTAGGCCCTCCCCGCAGCGGCCCCGGTCGGGCCAGGGCCGGGGCAGATGGATAGGGCATCGGTGGCCTGCGGGTGGGCCACCCGCAATTCGGCAGGTGGACCTGAGATCACACCGCAGCACCTGATCCGGTTCGACCCGGCGGAGGAAAGGCCATGTCTGAGAACGAGTCCCACCACGAGCCCGAGAACGAGGTCGCCGACGGCGGCCCCTCCCCCGAGACCGGTCGCACCCGGGTGCGCCTGGGCGAGCTGGGCGTGCCCTTCGAGCGCATCGACCTGAGCAACGGCGAGAAGCTCCACATCTACGACACGCGCGGCCCAGAGGGCTTCACCGCCGAGCAGGGCCTGCCCCCACTGCGGCAGCCCTGGATCGACGCCCGCAGCGCCCGCGACGGCGGCATCAAGACGCAGCTCGAGTACGCCCGGGCGGGCGTGATCACCAACGAGATGCGCTTCATCGCGGTCCGCGAGAACATGGACGCCGACTTTGTCCGCGCCGAGGTGGCCGCCGGCCGCGCGGTGATCCCGGCCAACGTCAAGCACCCCGAGATCGAGCCGATGATCATCGGCCGCAACTTCCTGGTGAAGGTCAACGCCAACATCGGAAACTCGGCCGTCCACAGCTCCCTCGAAGAAGAGGTCGACAAGCTGCGCCACTCGGTGAAGTGGGGCGCCGACACCGTGATGGACCTCTCCACCGGAAAGCGCATCCACGCCACCCGCGAGGCCATCCTGCGGTCGAGCCCGGTGCCCATCGGCACGGTGCCCATCTACCAGGCCCTCGAGCGGGTCAAGGGGCGCCCCGAAGACCTCAACATCGACCTCTTCCTCGAGGTCATGGAGGAGCAGTGCGAGCAGGGGGTCGACTACTTCACCCTGCACGCTGGCGTGCGGCTCGCGCACGTGCCCATGACCGCGAAGCGCATCACCGGCATCGTGTCACGCGGCGGCAGCATCATGGCCAAGTGGTGCCTGAGCCACCACAAGGAGAACTTCCTCTACACGCACTTCGACCGCCTCTGCGAGCTGATGCGCAAGTACGACGTCACCTTCTCGCTGGGCGACGGGCTGCGCCCCGGCTGCATCGCCGACGCCAACGACGAGGCCCAGTTCGCTGAGCTGCGCACGCTGGGTGAGCTCACCCAGATCGCATGGGACCACGGCTGTCAGGTCATGGTGGAGGGGCCCGGGCACGTCCCCATCCACAAGATCCAAGAGAACATGGACGAGCAGCTCAAGCACTGCTTCGAGGCGCCCTTCTACACGCTGGGGCCGCTCGTGACCGACATCTCGCCCGGCTACGACCACATGGCCTCGGCCATCGGCGCGGCCATCATCGGCAGCCAGGGCTGCGCGATGCTCTGCTACGTCACCCCGAAGGAGCACCTGGGCCTCCCGGACGCCGAAGACGTCAAGCAGGGGCTCATCGCCTACAAGATCGCCGCCCACAGCGCAGACCTCGCGAAGGGACACCCCGGCGCCCAGGACCGCGACGACGCGCTGTCTCAGGCGCGCTTCGAGTTTCGCTGGGAGGACCAGTTCAACCTGGCCATCGACCCCGGCATCGCGCGGAAATACCACGACGCCACGCTCCCCGCGCCGGCGGCCAAGGTCGCCCACTTCTGCTCGATGTGCGGCCCCAAGTTCTGCTCGATGGAGATCACCCAGCAGATCCGCGAGATGGCTGCGGCGAAGTCGGGCGACGCCGACGCGAAGGCCATCGCCGACGGGCTCCGGCAGAAGAGCCGTGAGTTCCGCGAGAAGGGCGCCGAGATCTACCAGCCGGTCGAGTAGCCCCGCGGCGGTGGGGCACCCGCCGGCGGCGCCGGCGCCCTGGGGGCCCGCCCCGGGGGGGCCGCGCCCCCGCTCCCCCGGGCGCTGGCCCCGCCCGGGGCCGTCCGGGCCGGCCCCCCCGGCCCCGAGCTGGCCCTCATCCAGGT
>JBDQIL010000704.1:0-3446 GCA_040264415.1 Myxococcota bacterium | reverse complement strand
CTCAGAACGTGACCACACCCCCGCCGCCCTGGGGCGCCGGCTCCTCTTCCACCGGGTTCAGCGGCTCACCGAGGTGGTCGATCTCCTCGCCATCCAGGCGCCGCTGGAAGATGTCGCGCTGGTCGGCCCGGTGCAGGTCGTTCAAGAAGCGAACGGTGGTCAGCGCCTCGGCCTTCTGTCCGATGACGCCCACCATCAGCCAACCATCGGGCCCTCGCTTCACGCTGAAGCTGCGGTCTTTGCCCGTGCGCTTGTGCTTCATGGTGACGTGAAACAGGCCGCGGTCGCCCCGGTCCGCCACCACGCGGCCCACGTCGTCGAGCGACTTGATGGTGTACTCGATCCAGGGGGTGCCGTCCTGCGCGCGCGCCTCGCCCTGGAAGCTCGGCCCGATGGAGATGAAGTCGCCCACCGCGCAGTTGCCGTAGAAGGGCTTGTCGTCCACCAGGTTGAAGCAAGCGGTCTGGTCGCGCACCGACAGGAAGTCGCCGTCGAACAGGGCCTTGTCGATGGAGCTGGCGAGCGCCACCACCTCGGCCTTCGAGGGCGCCTTGTGGGTGAGCGAGGGCGTGGCGGTGCCCGGTCCGCGGTCTTCCCCGTTGGGGAGCGGGTGCGGGCAGCCGCCCTGCCCGAGGTCGAGCGGCTGACGGAGCGTCGCCTGCCCCGCCTCGTCGATCTCCACCTCGATCCGCCGCTCCTTCTGGTCGGCGGTCAGGCACTCGAACCACGGGGTCGGCGTGGCCATGCCCACCTTGGCGGTCACCCGATAGTGGTCGCCGCCCCAGGACACGTCGTCGATGGTGAGCGTGGGATCGGCGCCGAGCAGCAGGCAGTAGCCCTGCTCGGTGCTGGCCGTGAGGTAGCGCTGGGCGCCATAGGTGGGCGAGATGCGCGGGCCGGCGTTGGGAGGCCGACCCTTCGGGTCGTCGTTGAAGGCCAGGTTCTTCGACTCCAGGCAGCCCTTGTCGAAGGCCGTGGTCTCGAGCCAGACCGACTTGCCGCGCAGCTCGAGCCCGGTGCGCCCCGCGGGGTTGGCCTCCGTGAAGGCGGCCTCGACCGCAGCCTTGGCGACGTCGCCTTCGAGGCCACCTTGGAGGCTGCCGCCGGCCCCACAGCCGGCGATGAGGCAGATCGAGGGCAGCAGGCGTGCGGACATGGGGACCTCCGGGGGTGCCGGGCCAGCGCGGCCAGAGCGGCGCGGAACGCTACCACGGCAGGCCGACAGCCGGCCCGTCACGTGGTTACCGAGGGCGCCGACCGCTACCCCCGAGGACCGCCATGCCCGACCAGCCCGACGCCGTGCCGAACTACTGGGACTACCTGCGGCTCGACCCGCTCCTGCACCTGCAGGGGGGCGTGGGAACCGACGACGGTGAGCTGGTCGCCGACGAGCTGCTGTTCATCATCATCCACCAGACCTACGAGCTCTGGTTCAAGATGGTCCTGCGCGAGCTGTCCGAGGCCATCGACCGCTTCGAGACCGGTCGGGTTCCCGAGGAGATGGTGCCCGACGTCGTGCACCACCTGCGCCGCGCGGCCGTGATCATGCGCCACGCGGTCGCCCAGTTCGAGGTCATGGAGACCCTGACCCCGCAGGACTTCCTCGGCTTCCGCGACAAGCTCTCGCCGGCCAGCGGCTTCCAGAGCTTCCAGATGCGCGAGATGGAGATCTTGCTGGGCCTGCAGTCCGCCCAGCGCGAGAAGTACGGCGAGACCGATGCGCTGGCCCACATTCGCACGCTCGCCGAGCACTCGCCCGGCGGCGCCATGGCCTGGGGCCGGATCGAGGCCGCGAGCGACCGCGCCCGGGGCGGCGGCACCCTGCGGGACGTGCTCCGCGGGTGGCTGCACCGCACCCCCATCGACGGCTCCAGCCCGGGAGGCGCCAGCGACGACGAGGTGGTGACCGCCTTCCTCGACGGGTACCTGGCCGCGCTGGTGGCCTGGCAGCGCGAGCAGGCCGAGCGCCTCGCGAGCGCCGGCATCTCGTCGCCCGAGGCCATCGAGAAGAAGTTCGCCGCCAGCGCAGCGGGCGCGCGGACCTTCTTGAACGCCGACGACGTGGCGGACGACCGACGCGCGATGGTGCGGCGCGCCCGCGCGGGCCTGCTCTACATCGAGGTGCACCGAGAGCTGCCTCTGTTGGCCTGGCCCCGCCTGCTGGTCGACACCGTGGTCGAGCTCGAGGAGCAGCTCGTGCTGTGGCGCAACCGCCACGCCCGCATGGTCGAGCGGATCATCGGCCGAAGGGTGGGCACAGGCGGCTCGTCTGGCGTCGAATACCTCGACCGCACCACCCACGCGCGCATCTTCACCGACCTGTGGACCGTCCGCACCCTGCTGCTCCCCAAAGACCGCGTGCCGCCCGCCCGCGACCTCGCGTTCTACCGCTTCGCGACCCCCTGACGGCCGCGACGCATTAGGGGGCGACCTCGCCCAGGAGCCCCCCATGCGCCTCGTCCTCACGGCTTCGGTCGCCGCTGCCTCACTCGCCATCGGGCTCAGCGCCTGCGCGCCAAAGGCCCCGCCGGCGCCGCCCGCTCCGGCCTTCAGCTACCCGGAGGCCGCCCAGGGCGACGTCGTAGACACCTACTTCGACGAGCCCGTCGCCGATCCCTTCCGGTGGCTCGAGGATCCCGACAGCCCGCAGACCCGCGCTTGGATCGAGGCCGAGAACACCCTCACCCGAGGCTACCTCGACCAGATCCCCCAGGCCGAGGCCATCCAAGCCCGCCTGACCGACCTCTGGAACTACGAGCGCTTCAGCACGCCGTGGTCGATCGGCGGCCGCACCTTCTTCTACAAGAACGACGGCCTGCAGCCCCACGCCGTGCTCTACACCGCCGCGTCGGCCGACGCGCCGGCGTCGGTGCTGCTCGACCCCAACACCTTCTCCGACGACGGCACCCGCTCGCTCGGGGGCACCTCGGTGAGCTGGGACGGCGCCCACATCGCCTACGCGGTGAGCGACGGTGGCTCCGACTGGCGCACCTGGCGCATCCGCGACATCGAGACCGGCGAAGACCTCGACGACGTGATCGAGTGGTCGAAGTTCAGCGGCGCGAGCTGGGCCCCCGACAGCTCCGGCTTCTACTACAGCCGCTACCCCGCGCCCGAAAACCCCCTCGAGCAGGTCAACGAGAACCAGCAGGTCTGGTTTCACCGGCTGGGCACGGCCCAGTCCGAAGACACCATGGTCTACGCCGACCCCGACCACCCCACCCGGGGCTTCGGCGCCCGCGTGAGCGAAGACGGCACGCTGCTCTGGCTCGGAACCTGGGAGGGAACCGAACAGAAGAATCGGCTTCATTACTGGCGGATCGACGACTCGGCTCCACCCGTCGGCGCCCCCACTCCGTTCTTCGACGCCTTCGACGCCGAATACAGCGTGCTGGCCAACGACGGCGACCGGGTGTGGGTTCAGACCAACCGGGACGCCCCCAAGT
>JBDQIL010000703.1:0-3454 GCA_040264415.1 Myxococcota bacterium | reverse complement strand
CTCCCCCGTCCTCCACCGGGGCCGGCCCCTGGGCCCCGGATTAGAGGCCGGCACCCCCCGCCGGAGCAACCGATGCGCGAGACCGAAAAGGGCACCTACCAGATGCTGTGGGACTGCCCCTACTGCGGGTCAGAGAAGCTGCTGGGGCTCGACCACCGGCACTGTCCGGGCTGCGGCTCGCCCCAAGACCCCGAGCGCCGCTACTTCCCCGCCGACGAAGACAAGGTCGCGGCGGTCGATCACCGCTTCACCGGCGCCGACCGCATCTGCCCGTCGTGCGCGACCCCGAACGCGGCCATCGCAGAGTTCTGCACCAACTGCGGCACGCCGCTGTCCGAGGCGGCCGAGGCCAAGAAGCGCGCGGTGCAGGCCGCCGGGGTCGCGGACTCGGCCAAGGCGGCCCAGGCCGAGCTGTCCACCAGCAGCGTGCGCCCCACGCCGCCCCCGCCCAAGGTCCAGCGCAGCCCGCTGGCGAAGATCGCTCTGGGCTGCTTCCTTCTGATCATGGCCGTCCTGATCACCGGCGGCCTGGTCGCGTTGTTCTGGAAGAAGGACGTCGGCGTCGAGGTCACGGGGCACCGCTGGGAGCGCACCGTGCAGGTCGAGGCCTACAAGACCGTGCGGTCGAGCGACTGGGACGACCAGGTGCCGTCGGGCGCACGCAACGTGCGCTGCTCGCAAGAGGTCCGCGACCACGAGAAGGTCGCCGATGGCGAGACCTGCACCACCAAGCGGGTGGACCAGGGCGACGGCTCGTACAAGGAGGTCGAGAGCTGCCAGACCAAGTACCGAAAGGAGCCCATCTACGACGACAAGTGCAGCTACGACGTCGACAAGTGGGTCGTCGATCGCACCGAGAAGGCCAGCGGACAGTCGGCGGGCGACACCCCGAAGTGGCCCCGCGTGCGCACGCGCGGGAAGCAAGAGCGTGAGGGCAAGCGCGCCGAGACCTACACGGTGCTCTTCAAGGCGACCAAGGGGTCGTCGACCTACAGCTGCGACCGCTCTCAAGACGCCTGGGCCGCGAGCCGCGTGGGCTCGCGCTGGACGGGGAAGGCAGGCGTGGTGACCGACAACCTCGACTGCAGCACCCTCAAGGCTCGATAGCCCCACACGCAGCCGGGGCGCCCTCGCCGAAGCGGGGCGCCCCGGGGGAGCGAGCGAGCAGCGGGCCTCAGCCCACGGGCGGCGGGGGCGGCGCGCCACCCGGAGGCGGCGGCGGACCGCCCGCGCTCATGACCTCGGCCACCTCACCGGCGGGCTTCCACCCGTCCCAGCCGGCCTTCCAGACCAGGTGGCTCGCGTCGGGGGACGCGTCGATCCGGGCCTTGATGTCGGCGGCACCCAGCTCGAGCTGGCCGTCGGGGCCGTGGTAGTGGAAGCGCTCAGCTCCACCGCCGGGGGGCGGCGGGGGAGCAGACGGCGGCACCAGGTTGGCGATCTCGGGCACCTGGCTCCACGGCTTCCAGCCAGACCAGCCAGGGGCCCAGACGTTGTGGGTGCCGGTGCGGTCGGCGGCGACGCGCTGGGCGATGTCGGCGGGTGAGAGCTGCGCCTGGCCCGAGGGACCGTGGTAGTGCAGCGTGGTCACCGGCGGCGGCGGCGGGGGGCCGCCGTGGCCGCCCCCCTGCGGGCCGCCGAAGCCCTGGTTCGGGTTGAAGCGCGGACCGCCCTGCTGGGCGTGCATCATCTGGTTGCCCATCATGCCGCCCATGGCCATGCCCATGCCCGCGTCGAGCATGGGGTTGCCCGCGCCCGGCCTGCCGGCGGCGGCCTCGATGGCGTTCGCGGCCTGGAACTGCGTGAACGCGCCCATGTCGCCGACCAGACCCATGCTGGTTCGCTTGTCGAGCATCTTCTCGACGTCGGGGGGCAGGGAGATGTTCTCAACCACGAAGTCGGTGAGCTGGATGCCGTAGTTCTCGACGAACCAGGGGTTCATGCGCTCGCGCAGCGCGTCGCCCAGGTCCATGTACTGGGCGGCCAGCTCGAGCACCGGGATCTTGGCCTCGCCCACCGTGTCGGAGAAGGCGCTCTGCAGCTTGCGCTTGAGCTGGCCGTGGATCTCCTCGGTCGTGAAGAGCCCGACGTTGCCGACCAGCTCCTTCAGGAAGTTGCCGGGATCGGCGATGCGGTAGCTGTAGATGCCGAAGGCGCGGATGCGGACCGGGCCCAGCTCGGCGTCTTTCATCATCACCGGGTTCGGCGTGCCCCACCGCTGCTCGGTGAACCGGCGCGTGGAGACGAAGAAGATGTCGCCCTTGTAGGGGTAGTTGAGCTGGTACTTGATGCTCTCGAAGAACGAAGTGATGGCCTTCGTGCGGGTCGAGATCTCGTAGGTGCCCGGCCCGAAGACCTCGGAGAGCTGGCCCTCGTTGACGAAGACGGCCGCCTGGCCCTCTCGCACGACCAGCTTCGCGCCGTCTTGGATGGCCTGGTTGAAGACCGGGAAGCGGTAGACGATCGTGTCGCGGTCGTCTTCCATCCACTGGATGACGTCGAGAAACTGCGCCTTTGCGTGACCCTTGAGGGTGTCCCAGATGCCCATGAGGACGGCTCCTGTGTCGAGGGGGCGCCCCGATGGGGGCGCGGGTTGGGTAACACCCGCTCTACACCGTCGGGGGCCCGCTTATTCGAAGCGCATGCCCGCGCCGCCGACGAAGAGGTGGGCGTCGATGCCCTGCGCGATGGCCTCATCGCACACCGGCGTGAGCAGCGACGTGGGCAGGCCCACCGACTTGCGGGTCTCGCTGACCAGGTCGGTGAACATCACCCGCTTGGGCGAGAAGCGAGGCAGGTGGCGCAACACGGCGTCGTCTTCGCCATAGTCGACGCCGACCAAGACCCAGTCGGCGCCGCCGAAGCGCTCCGAGACGTCGGCCAGCCAGGGCTCGGGGGTGCGGCTGTGCAGGCTCAGGTTGAGGTGCAGCAATCGCTCTCCGGTGGGCAGGGTGAGCTGCACGATCACCGGCGAGACCCGGGGGAGCCGAGCCTTGCGGAGCAGCCGACCGGCGGCGCGCGACGGCCGCAGCAGCGCGCTCTTCACCTTCAGGGCCGCCTCGCCGGGGGTGGCGTAGGGGATGGGCTCGTAGGTGCGGGTCTCGATCGCCACCCCGTCGAGGGTCACCGGCGCCCGGTGGGCGTCGATGGGGCCCCGGGCGGCCAGCCAGGCGAGCACCTCCGGCTCGGCGACGACCGTGGGTCGGGCTCCCTGGGCCACCAGGTCGGCGGCGGCCTCGAGGTGCTCGGGCCACCCCCAGGTGATCACCAGCAGCTCGCTGCCGGTGAGCGCCGGCCCGATGGGGGGGCCGATCGGGTCGAAGCGGATGGGGCGGCCGCTGCGCTCCACGCAGACCGAGTTGCGCCCCTCGTGGGACAGGCGGAGCGTGTACGGGAATTCGGCGGTCATGCGGGTCACCGGAGGGACGCTGCGAGCTGGGCGGCCGCCCACTGG
>JBDQIL010000702.1:0-3459 GCA_040264415.1 Myxococcota bacterium | reverse complement strand
TGACCATGGTGGCGGTCGATCCCATGCCGGCGTCGAGGATGGCCCGCTGGGCGTCGTAGTAGTCCTCGACCTTGTACTTGCCGGGGCTGTGCCGCAGCCGGAAGGCGTCGTCGAGGATCTCGGCGCCGCCGCCGGTGATCCAGCCGGTGCCCGAGGCGGCGAAGGCCGCGGCCACGTCGGCATAGGTGCGCTTGGCCCGCTTGGCGACGAACATGAACTCGGCGACCGTCATCTCGTAGAAGGCGAGGTCGGGGAAGCGCCCGCGCACCTGTGCGAAGAGCTCGGTGTAGTGCTCGACCCCCAATTCGGGGTGGAAGCCGCCGTTGAAACCCACCATCGTGCCGCCGTGGGCCCGGAGCGCCTCGATCTTGGCCGCCACCTGCTCGAACGACAGCAGGTAGGTGTCGGGCTGGCCGGGGAACCGGTAGAAGGCGCAGTAGTCGCAGCGCGCCACGCACACGTTGGTGTAGTTGACGATGGCCATCTTCAGCCATGAGGCGTGGTCGGGCGCGTGAAATCGGGCACGGGCCACCTGGGCGAGCGCCTGAAGCGCGTCGTCGTCGGCGTTCGCCCACAGCCACGCCGCGTCATCACGGCGGAGGCGCGCGCCCGCGCGGACACGGGCAGAGATGGCGTCGAGCGGGCTGGCGGACATGGCGCCTCCGGGAGGGAGCATGACCTATCCCGACCGCGCGAGCGGCCCTACGCGAGCCGGTCGAGCACGGCCTGGCGCACGTCGGAGCACCGGGCCGTTCCACCCATATCGCCGGTATGGACCCCGTCGGCCACCGCGCCCTCGATGGCGGCGATCAAGCGCGCGGCGGCGTCGTGCTCGCCGAGGTGCCGCAGCATGTGCTTGGTGGCGCGCAGCATGGGGATGGGGTTGGCGCGGTCTTGCCCCACCAGATCGGGCGCCTTGCCGTGCGGGTTCTCAAACACCGCCACGCCGTCGCCGTAGCTGGCGCTGGCTCCGCACAAGATGCCGCCAGCGAGGCCCGCGGCGAGGTCGGAGACGATGTCGCCGAAGAGGTTGCCGCACAGCAGCACGTCGAACTGGTGGGGGTTGCGCACCAGCCGCATGCAGAGCGCATCGACGATGACCTCGTGGGTCTCGATCTCGGGGTACTCGGCGGCGACCGCCTGCGCGGTCTTCAGGAAGAGCCCGTCGGACTTCTTCATGATGTTGGACTTGTGCACGATGTGCACCGACTTGCGGCCGTGCTCCCGGGCGTAGTCGTAGGCGAAGCGGGCGATGCGCTCGCAGGCCGCCTTGGTGGTCACCTTGACGGCCTCGTAGACGCCGTCGGTGATCTCGTGCTCCATCCCCGAGTAGATGTCTTCGGAGGTCTCTCGCACGACCACGAGATCCGTGCCCGGGTAGACCGCCGGACCGCCGGGCAGGCTGCGCACCGCGCGGACGGTGGCCCAGGTCTTCAGCTCTTGGCGCAGCCGCACCGTGGCCGGCATGTGGCCGAGCTCGGTGAGCGCGCCCACCTTGGCCTTGAGCACGACGCCGGTGCGGTGTGCGCTCTCGAGCAGCTCGGGGTTGAGCAGGTCGCCGGAGACCTTCATGACCTCCCAGTCGATCTGAACGCCCAGGGCCGCCACCACGTCGCGGGCGACGTCGCAGGTCTCGGGGCCGATCCAGTCGCCGGGGATGAGGGTCACGGCGTGTCGGGTCTCGCTGGTGCCCATGGTTCCGTCCGGTCTTAGAGCTTGTCGATGATGGCGTCGGTGAAACCGGCGGTGTTCGCCGATCCGCCCAGGTCGCCCGTGAGGTGGCGGCCCTCCTCCAGCACGTCCCAGACCGCCCGCTCGATGCGGTGCTTGATCTTGTGCTCGCCCACGTACTCGAGCATGAGCAGGGCCGAGCCGAGCACCGCGAGGGGGTTGGCGATGCCGCGCCCGGCGATGTCGGGGGCGGTGCCGTGCACGGCCTCGAAGACCGCGATGCGGTCGCCGATGTTGGCGCCGGGCACCACGCCCAGGCCACCGACCAGGCCGGCCGCCAGGTCGCTGAGGATGTCGCCGTAGAGGTTCTGCAGCAGCAGCACGTCGAAGCGGGTGGGGTCTTGCGCCAGCTCGAAGGCCAGGTTGTCTACCGGCAGCAGCGCCTTCTCGATGTAGGGGTACTCGGCCCCGACCGCCTCGAAGGCGTCTTGGAAGGCGCCGTCGGCGAGGGGCACCACGGCCGCCTTGGTGCAGCAGTGGATCCCCCGCCGGCCGGTGTAGCGCATGTTCTCGAAGGCCCAGCGCGCGATGCGCTCGCCCGCGGCCCGGGTGGAGACCTTGAGGGTGAGCACCGTGCCGGGGGTGACCTCGTGCTCGATGCCCGCGTAGAGGTCTTCGGTGTTCTCGCGCAGGGTGACGAGGTTGACGCCCTTGTAGGGGGTCTCGATGCCCGGCAGGGTCTGCACCGGGCGGTAGCCCACGTACAGATCGAGCTCTTGCCGCAGCGTGACGTTGGCGCTGCGGAAGCCCTTGCCCTTGGGGGTCATGAGCGGGCCCTTCAGGCCCAGCCGGTTCTTTCGCACGCTGTCGAGCGTGGCCTCGGGCATCGGCACGCCGTACTGCTCGACCGCGAGGGCGCCGCCAGGGGCCTCCTCCCACTCGATGGGCGCGCCGGCGGCGGCGAGGACACGGCACGTGGCGTCCGTGACCTCGGGGCCGATGCCGTCTCCCTTGATGAGGGTGGCGCGGTACTGCATGCCGGTCCTCCGAGCTCGTGCGAGCGGGGCCTCGCAGGGCCCCCTCAGGGCGCGCGACCTATCCGTCAGCCCCGCGGGTCGCCACCGACGCCACGCCCTCCACCCGGGTCGAGCAGGGCAGCGGCCCGTGAGAGAGCAGGATCGCCCTGTCGACCGCGCGACGCATGCGCTCTCGGCTCACCAGCTCGCCGCCGTCCACGATGCGCAGGCCCCCATCGGCGACGTCGCGGGTGTTGGGGCGCTCGGCCACCACCGCGCCATCGAGGGTCATGATCAGCTGCCCGGCGGGGTCGGCGGAGACGGCCGCGGTGACCGCCGCGAGGGGATCGGTGTCGAGCTCGATCCAGGTGTAGGGCAGCCCCGACTCGTCGAGCTGAACCTGCGCGAGGGTGACGTCGTCGTGGGTGGCGAGGACCTCTCCTTCCGACCGGATCTCGAAGGCCCCGGTGGCCGCCAGCAGCGCGGGGATCGCGTCGCGATCGTCGTCGAGGCCCGGGAGGGTGGCGGTGAGGGTGACCGTGTCGCCCGAAGCGCTGGAGCGGGGGTCGCCCAGCCCGATGGCGTCGGCCCGGTCCGCGAGCAGGGGCGCCGCGGCGGCGCAGGTCGCGAAGCGCATCTCGACGCGGTCGCCTTCGGCCTCACCGCCCCGTACAGCCAGCAGGACCAGCGCCAGCGTGGCCGCGACCAGAGCCCCCGCGACCGCGAGGGGGGCCACCATGAAGCGGCGGAAGGCCGCCGAGCGGGGTGGGGG
>JBDQIL010000701.1:0-3462 GCA_040264415.1 Myxococcota bacterium | reverse complement strand
GGCCCGAACAGCCTGCGCACAGCCTCGGATGCGTCAACCCCCTGTCGGTCGGTCGGGTGGCCGCCCCCCCCACACGATAGGGTGTGCGTGAGGCCCGTCAGGAGGATTCGCTGCAGCCCGTCGTGATGGTGCCGGCCTTGAACGAGGGTCCCCGCCTGGGGGCGCTCCTGAGCGGCGTGCGTGCGGCGCTGCCCGACGCGCCGGTGTGGGTGGTGGACGGCGGCAGCGACGACGACACGGCCGCCGTGGCGCGGCACCACGACGCCATCGTGCTTCGCCAGCAGGGGCGAGGCTACGCGGCCGCGCTGCGCACCGGCTACCGCGTGGCTGCGGCCCAGGGGGTGCAGCGCCTGGTGCAGCTCGACGCAGACGGCCAGCACCCGCCCGAGGCCCTGCCGCAGGTGGTCGCCGCGCTCGGCCAAGCCGATCTCGTCATCGCCAGCCGACACGGCACCCGTTCGCCCGGCGGATGGGGCCGACGCCTCGGAAACGGCGCGCTGTACCTCGCGGTCGCCGGGGTGGCCGCCTGGCGGGGGCTCCCCGGGCGGGCCCCCCGCGACGTCACCAGCGGCATGCAGGCGCTCGGCCCGCGCGCGCTGCGGGCCCTGGCCCTCGCCATGCCCGACGACATCGCCGACGCCAACATGCGGGTGCTCGCGCTGCGCCTCGGGCTCACCGTCGCCGAGCTGCCCGTGACCATGGCCTCGCGGACCGGCGGACGGAGCATGCACGACGGGCTGGCCGGGGCGCGCAACCTCGCCCGCAGCCTGCGGGCGGTGGCGCGCGACGCCACGCGGGAGCTCACGTGAGCGGCTTGGGCGTCGTGCTCTTCGCAGGAGGCCGCGGGGTCCGCCTGAGATCGGTGACCGGCGACGGCCCCAAGGCCCTGGCTCCGCTCCACGACACCACGCTCCTCGACTACCAGCTGCGCCGGGTCGAGCCCCTCCGCCCCGATCGCGTGGTGGTGTTGGCGGGGCATCAGGCCGGACCCATCGTCGAGGCGGTCGGCTCCAGGGCCCACGTCGAGATCGAGGACAGCCTCTTGGGCACCGCCGGCGGCCTGCACCGGCTGCCGCCCGGCCCCGACCGCTGGCTCTCGCTCAACGTCGACCACGTCTCCGACGTCGACCTCGTCGCCTTCGAGGCCGCCGCGCGTGCGCCGTGCACCGCGTGCATCTGGGAGGCCGCCGTGCCGGTCGACGAGGGCGTGGTCGAGCTCGACGGCGACCGGCTGGTGGGCTGGCAGGAGCGACCGGTGCTGCGCATCCCCGTGACCACCGGCCTCTACGTCTTCTCCGCCGCGGCCCTGCGGCAGCACCTGTCGGGGGAGCCCATCGACATGCCCGACCTCGTGCGGCGCCTCATGGGCGATGGCGTCTCGATCTGGCGCCACACGGGCACCTGGTTCGACGCCGGGACGCCGGCGCGGCTGGCCCAAGCGTCGTCCTGGCTCGCGCAGCGACGCGCCTGACGGAGACCTGTCGAATGGTCGAACACCGGGTGGCGACTTCGACACCCCCCTCTGGTGATTTCAGCGGCTTGGCCCAGGAATGCGGATTGCAGGGAGTGGGACGTGACCCCCACCCGGAGCCTGCCATGCGCGCACTCAACTCTGTCATCCTCGTCGGCACCGTCGGCGCCGACCCCGTCTTCCGCACCAGCCCCGCGGGGCTGTGTTGCGAGCTCAGCCTGGCCTCCAGCGAGACGGTGCGCACCCGCCCCGGCGACAGGGTGCGCACCGAGTGGGTGCGGGTGCGGCTCGGCGCGCGGGCCGCCGAGATCTGCCAGCGGGCGGTCCGAAAGGGCCACCTCGTCGGCGTAGAGGGCCGGCTGCGGTGCCGCGCGACGGCCAACCGGCATGGCCGCATCGTCCGCGACGTCTACGTGCAAGCCCAACGCCTCCACCTGCTCGAGGGCCGTCCCCTCGACGCGCCGCCGGCCCGCCTGCGCGTCGGCGAACGCACGCATCCCGCCTTTCGGGCCGCTCCCCCGCTCCAGGCGGTGCCCGACGCCGACCCGACGCCGGTTGGCGGAGACGAACGGCGGCCGCTACGTGCGGGCTGATCCCCCACCCCGAGGCGCCCGTGGCCGACTCCGCGTCGCGCGCTGGCTTCACGCTCTGGCTGACCGGCCTGCCCTCCTCCGGCAAGAACACGCTCGCTGAGCACGTCGCGGCCCGCATCCGGGCCCGCGGCCTCGCCGTCGAGGTGCTCGACTCCGGCAAGCTGCGCCGCGGCCCGCTGGGGGCGACCTTGGGCTTCACGCGCGACGAGCGCGACACGAACGTGCGCCGGCACGCGATGGCCGCCCGCCTGCTCGCCCGAAATGGTGTGGTCGCCGTCGTCTCCGCCGTGAGCCCCTACCGCGCGACCCGCGAACAGATCCGCGAGCAGCTCGGGTCCTTCGTCGAGGTTCACGTCGCCACGCCGCGCGAGACCTGCATCCAGTGGGACACGACCGGCAATTGGGCCCGCGCGCTCGCCGGCAAGCTCCACAACTTCACCGGGGTCGACGGCCCCTACGAGCCCCCCGTCAAGCCCGAGGTCCGGCTCGACCTGAGCGACGTCCCCCTCGACCTGGCCGTGGCGCGCATCGTCTCGAAGCTCGAGCTGCTCGGGTATGTGCCCGAGGTCACCCAAGAGGTCGCCCACGAAGACGGCGAGCTGGTGGGCGAGCGGCTGCAGGAGCTCGGCTACTCCGAGTAGGGGCCTGCGGGGGCCTCAGCGCGCGGCGTCGCGCACGCCATGCTCCACCCGCCAGACCGTCTCGCACGGTCGGCACAGCGCCGTCGCCAGCCCCGAGTTGCGCCGCGTGCGGCCGGCCACGGCTTTGAAGACGTCGCCGCTCTCGTCCTCGTCACACTGCAGGCACTCGTTGAGACTGCCGTCGGGCTCGTGGTACGGGTCGCCGAGCAGGGCGACACAGGGGGTCAGACACTCCTCCTGGGTGTGGCGAGCGTTCCACCCCCAAGCGAGCGCGCAGGGCGGCGTGAAGCCCAGGCCCTCGAGGCAGGTCACCGTGTCTTCGAACGCCCCCAGCACCCCCTCGAGGCCGCACTGGCGCACCGGGCCGGTCAGGTCAGCGACGCCGGCGTAGACCGAGAGGTCGGCCAGCGTCGAGCACAGACCACAGGCGCCCCCGTGGGTGACCGAGGCGCCCGCGGACGCCGCGGCCTCGACCGTCTCGAAGGACGCCAGTCGGTAGGTGCGAGCCCCAGCGTCTACGATCTCGACCGCGCACACCGCGGGGGCCGCGGCGCCCGGCGCGGGGTCGGTGTACGGGTCACGCTCCGGAGCGGCGGGCGGGTCGAGCAGGGTCCAAGCGCGCAGCGCATCGAGATCGGCGGCCGACCAGACCGGCGGCGCCCAGCTGCCCGCCGCCCCATCGATGGTGGGCCAGCAGGTGTCGGGGTCGAGGCCGGTGGTGTCGTTCGGCGCGCCGTACAGGCCCGCGCAGGTGGGG
>JBDQIL010000700.1:0-3463 GCA_040264415.1 Myxococcota bacterium | reverse complement strand
CGGCAGCAGCGCCCATGGCTACGGCAGCGCGCCGGCCGAGACGCTGAACGCCTACATCACCTGGGCCCTGGTCACCTCCGGCTCGAAGGGCCTCGACGCCGAGCTGAAGCAGGCCCGCGCGCGGGCGAAGTCGAGCGATGACCCTTACATCTTGGCCCTGTCGGTGGCGACCCTGGCGCATGTGGGCGACGCCGGGGCCCGCCCCGCGGCGGCCCGGCTGGCTGACCTGCAGGGGCCCGACGGCGCCTTCTCCGGCGCCCAGACCAGCATCATGCGCTCTGGCGGACAGAACCTCACGGTGGAGACCACCGCGCTGGCCACCATGGCGCTGCTTCAGACCGGCGGCCACGGCGGCGCGGTGCGGGCGTCGGCCCGGTGGCTGCAGGCCCAGCGGCAGGGGGTGGGCACCTGGGGCTCCACCCAAGCCACGGTGCTGGCCCTCGAGGCGCTCACCCACGTGGCCCGCGCGTCGTCAGCCACCCGCTCGCCCGGCTCGGTGGCGGTCTTCGTGGACGGCGCCCCCGCCGGCCGCGCCACCTGGGGTCGCGGGCAGCGCGACACGGTGACCATCGACGGCCTGGCCGAGCACCTCGCCGGTCCGGGGCCCCACACGGTCACGCTCGACTTCGAGGGCCGCGAGCCCCTGCCCTACACCCTCGACCTGCGGTGGCGCGCCCGGGTGCCAGCCACCTCCGAGGCGGCGCCGGTGGCCCTGACCACCACCCTGGCCACCCCGCAGAGCGCGCTGGGGGAGACCGTTCGCCTGCACGCGGTCGTCGACAACCGCACCGACGCGGTGGTGCCCTCCCCCATCGCGCGCATCGGGCTGCCCGCCGGCCTCGCGGTGCAGACTTGGCAGCTCGAGGAGCTGAAGGAGCGCGGCCAGATCGCCTTCTGGGAGACCCGCTCGCGCGAGGTCACGCTGTACTGGGACGGCCTGCACGCCGGCGAGCAGCACGCGGTGGACCTCGACCTGGTGGCGGCGCTGCCGGGCAGCTTCGCGGGGCCCGCTTCGAGCGCCTACGCCTACTACGACGA
This sequence comes from Myxococcota bacterium, assembly GCA_040264415.1. GTDB lineage: Bacteria > Myxococcota_A > UBA796 > UBA796 > UBA2385 > M30B51. The sequence goes on along the minus strand of JBDQIL010000700.1, from coordinate 2,425 downwards.
CACCCACAAGGCGTGGGCGCCCGAGCTCGAGGTGGCCATCGAGCCGTAGGCGCGCCGGGGTCGGGCCTCAAGTCGGGGGCGCCCCTGCCGTTGGCGGGGGCGTCTACCCACTGGAGCCACCATGTCCCGCCTCGCCCCTGCCCTCTGCTTCGGCCTCCCGCTGCTCGCCGCCTGCAGCGGGGGCCTGGTCGACACCGAGGTGCGCCTGCGCCTCGACGACCCCTCCGCCACGGCTTCGGGGCTCACCGAGGCCGCGGCCTGCGGCCTCGACGCCGCCGCCTGCACCCCGACCGACCTGTCGGGGCGAATCTTCTCGGGCGGCGCCATGTGGGGGGAGCTCGGCCCCGACGCCTGGGAGATCACGATGCTGGGGGCCACCGACGACGTCATCCTCGATCCGTCAGAGGGCATGGGCGGCGAGCTGGCCTTCTCGCTGGTGGAGCAGACCGTGCTGGCGGGTCGATACGCCGCCCCTGACCCCGGCGACGAGGCCCGTCCGATCTCGCGGATGGAGTTCAACTTCGACTGGCTGGACGCGACCTTCACCCTGCCCGAGGGCAGCCCGCTCGCGGGCGAGTGGGTGCTGCGAACGGTCTTCGCGGCGGAGGCCCATGCGCCTGACGTGCAGGGTGTGATGCTACAGGGCGACAAGCTCATCCGGCGGGCCGACGACGCCAGCTTCTGGTGGTGCGACAAGGACGCCTGCAGCCCCGACGCCGCGGCGCTGGCCGCTGCCCCCATGTTCGAGCCGGCGCTCACCGAGGCGCCCGCCGCTGGCGAGGGCAACCCGAACTACCGCCCCTTCTCCGTGCCCGTGTCCGAGCCCCTCTCGCTCACCGGCGACGCGCTGCGCCAGCCCGATGGAGCCTGGACCGCCGTCTTCGACATGACCGACGCGGTGTCGCTGGCGGCGCCGCCGGCCGACCTGAACGGCGCGGCCCAGCTGCTCGCTGCGGCCCACCTCGCCCTCGACGCCGACGCGTCCCCCATCTCGGTGTCGCTCGACTTTCAGGCTGGCGAGTAGCGGCTACCAGCCCACCACCCGGAGCTCTCCCTGCACGCCGAGCCCGCCCTCGGGGGTGGGGGCGGGCATCACCACGCCGGACCAGTCCCCGGGCAGATCCGGCGCCCAGCGCCGGCGCGGGGTGCCGGCGGCGGCCTGGGCGCCCCGCGGGCCCCGCTTCGCCTCGATGAGCCCGCCGGTGACGAAGCCCACGGTGGAGCCCACCAGCGCGCCGCGGGCTGCGTTGGTGCCGTCGGTGCTGAAGAGCAGCGCGGTCATCGATCCCAGGGTCGCGCCGCCGAGCCCGCCGAGCTGCGGGATGAGGGTGCGGCGCGGGTCGAGCTCGACCAGGGGCGAGACCAGGGCCATGCCACCCATCAAGAAGGCGTCGGCGGTCAGCGTGCTGATGAGGACCAGATCGGTGGACTCGCCGGGGAGGTCGAGGGCCAGCGGCACCACGGCGCCGTGGTAGGCGCCCCAGGCCGTGGCCGAGGCGACGAAGCCCACGTCGGGGGCCGCCGGCGCCGCGATCGGCGCGATGGCGGTGGTCACCGCCCCGGTCACGCCGGCGAGGGTGAGCGACAGGCCTGCCACCTGATCGCCGGTGAGGCCGCCTCGGGCCCTCGACCACGCGCCGATCGTGGCCCCCTCGATGGCCGCCAGCGGCACCGCGAAGCCCACCAGGGCGACGTCGCCCGAGTTCATGTCGAGCCGGTTGGCGGCCAGTCCGCCCGTGACGGAGCCGGCCACGCCGGTGGGCAGCATCACCCACAAGATCTGATCGCGGGTGCCGTCGGCGAGCAGCGGGATGCCCGCGCCCAGACTGTTTCCCACGCCGGCGCCCCACGCCGCGGTGGCGACCTCGCGGCCGCTCGGATCGACGGCCGCGCCGAGCCCCAGGCCCGCGAGCCCGCCGACGCTGAAGCCGAAGAGGCCGATGCCGGGCGCGTCGCGGGACGGGCCGCCCATCTCGGTGGTCCAGTTGGTGATCCAGGTGCCCTGGGCGGCCATGAGGCCGGCGAGGCCGAGGTCGGGGCCGGTGGCCTGCCAGGGCTCGCGCACCAGCGCCGCGCCCCCCAGCCCCAGGGCGGCGCCAGCAAGCGCGCCCGCAGCCTGGGCCCGTGGCGCTTGACGGGTGACCTCGCGGCCGCCGGTCCACCGCGCCAGCGACAGGCCCAGCCCGGCGCCCAAGGCTCCGGCGAGGTCTTGCTCGCCGACGTCGCGGGCGGCACGCTCTTGGGCACAGTGGCGACCAACGGCGCCTCGACCCGCGCCCAGGAGAGCGGCACCGCGGCGCTCCGGGCGGTCGGCGCCAGCCTCGGGGTGCTGTCTGGCAGCCAACAGGCCATCCACCGCGACGTCGACGCCCGCGACGTCGGCGAGCCCGTCCTCGCCGGAGCCTTGGGCGCCGGGCGGGGCCTG
>JBDQIL010000699.1:0-3463 GCA_040264415.1 Myxococcota bacterium | reverse complement strand
GATCATCGGCGCCCTCCACGGCGCCTTCCACGACCGAGACCACCCGGCCTGGCCGTGGTTGCAGGGCGCGGTGTGGACCCTGATCGGCATCTCCATCCTGCTCTTCGTCTTCGAGGTCACCTTCTTCGAAGGTCGCGAGCCCCAGGGGTTGGTGTGGCTGGATCAGATCCTCCTGTGGGTCTTCGCGGTGGAGATCAGCCTGCGGGTGCTCACCTACCGCCCGCCGCAGACCCAGCTCTACGATCTCCCGGCTGCGGAGAACCTGCGCGCACACGTCATCGGGCGCATGCGATACGCCACGCAGCCGCTGAACCTCATCGACATCCTGACGGTGTTGGCCCTGCACCCTGCGCTCCGCGGCCTCCGGGCGCTCCGTTTGCTGCGGCTGGCCCGATCGCTGCCCATCTTTCGGTACAGCAACCCGCTGTACGGTGCGGTGCGGGCGTTCGGTGACAACGCGCTGCTCTACGCCTTCGCCTTCTCCGTGTTGGGCACCGCCGCGGCCCTGGGCGGGCTGAGCATCTACCTGGTCGAGAGCCCGTCGAATCCGTCGGTGAGCACCATCTCCGACGGGCTGTGGTGGGCGATCGTGACCTTGACCACCGTGGGCTACGGCGACATCTCGCCAACCACCGCGCTCGGCCGGGTGGTGGGCGGCACGCTGATGGTCACCGGCATGTTCACCCTCGCGCTCTTTGCAGGCGTGGTGGGGCACACGCTGCTGCACGCGGTTCTCAGCCTCCAGCAGGAGCAGTTCAGAATGAGCGCCTCCATCAACCACATCATCCTGTGCAACTACGATCCCGGCGCGCGCATGCTGCTGGACTCGCTGCTGGAGGAGGTCGATCCCGAGAATGTCGACCTGGTGATCTTCGCGGTGGGGGAGCGGCCGCCCGGCGTGCCGCCAGAGTTTCGCTGGGTCACCGGCGATCCCACCAAAGAGAGCGAGCTGGGCAAGGTGCGGATGCAAGAGGCCGACTCGGTCATCATCGTCGGGCCCCGCGACAAGGCACCCCAGGACGCCGACAGCCGCACCATCCTCACGCTCTTCACCATCCGGTCCTATCTCACGAAGGCCCCCCGTCAGCGGCACCGTCGCCAGCCGCTGTACCTGGTGGCCGAGGTGCTCGACGCCGAGAACGTGGCCCACGCCCGCGCTGCGGGCGCGGACGAGGTCATCGAGACCACCCGGCTCGGCTTCTCGCTGCTGTCGCACGCGCTGGTGCAGCGGGGCACGGGCGACATCCTGGGCAAGATCACCAGCGCTGGCGCCCACAGCCTCTATGTGGGGCGCATTCCCCCAGACGTGACGTTGCCTGCCTCCTTCGACGCGGTCTCGTCGGCGATCAAGGGCACCTACGGCGCCATGATCATCGGCGTCCACGACCGCCGAACCGGGGTGGACCAGCTCAACCCGCCGGACACCCTGTCGGTGGACGACCGCATGCGGGTCATCTATTTGGCCGAGAACCCCGTGCTCCCAACCGGGTGAGGCGCCAGAGCGGCGGCGCGTGCGGGGGCCGCCTCGCGGTATGGTGCGGAGACAGGGAGAGGTGCCCCATGCCGACGCGAGCCCTGGTGGCCTTGGCGCTGCTCGCTGGTTGCAGCGACTACCACTTCACCGGCGAAGAAGACAAGAACGGCGACGTGCGCGACGACGAGCCGTGGGAGCCGGGCGAGGGGGACGACACGGGCCGCACGGGGGCGCACGTCGACGAGACCTGTGACGGCGTCGACAACGACGGCGACGGCGAGGTCGACGAGGGCTTCGAGGACATCGACCTCGACGGGGTCGCAGACTGCGTCGACGAGGACTGTGACGTGGACGCGCCCGAGGGGGCAGAGGTGGGGGTGGTCGAGGCGTGCCTGTCCTTCGACCCCGGCGAGGTCGCCGACCCGTGGGATCTCGCGGTGGAGTGGCAGTCCACGTCGATCGGTACGAGCGTGTCGATGCCGGCGGTCGGCAACCTGACCGACGACAACGGCGACGGCGTGGTCGATGATCTCGACGTGCCCGACATCGCCGTCACGCTGTACGGGGCGGGCGGGGGCGCCACGGTGCTCAGCGGCGACGACGGCCGCGAGTTGTTCACCGTGAGCGGCTTCCGGTATGACGCCGGCGTCTCCATCGCAGACGTGGATGGGGACGGTCGCCCCGAGCTGGTAGGGCCCCGCGACGATGGCAAGGTGCAGGCGGTCGATGGGTCGGGCGCGGTCCTCTGGGTGAGCAACGACGCCTACGCCTTCCTCTACCCGATCACCACCGTCGCCGACCTCGATCAAGACGGCGTGGCCGAGATCATCGCGGACACGGCGGTGGTCAGCGGCCTCGACGGCAGCCGGGTCGCCAGCCTCTCTCCGGCCGACAACAGCACCTGGCGAGCCCCCGTGGTCGCCGATCTCGACCAGGACGGCTTCTCCGAGATCATCTTGGCCGACACGGTCTTCGACGCGCAGGGCAGCCGCCTGTGGACCGTGTCGGGCGCTGGCACCTCGTGCTTCAGCGCGCTGGTCGAGATGGATGGCGACCCCGAAGCCGAGGTGATCTTCGCCTACGGCAACACGCTGCACTTCTTCGAGCACGACGGCACCTTCATTCACGAGGTGCCGCTGCCGGGCAGCACCAACCACCCCGGGCCGCCGTGCGTGGGCGACCTCGACGGCGACGGCGACGCCGAGGTGGCCGTGCCCGAGGGCTCGCAGATCACGGCCTTCGAGCTCGATGGTGCCGAGATGTGGTCGGTGCCCATCTTCGACAGCTCCGGCGCGGCGGGCTGCTCGGTCTACGACATGAACAACGACGGCGCCTACGAGGTGCTCTTCGCCGACATGAACGACCTCATCGTCTTCGACGGGGCGTCTGGCGCGCGCCTGTATGAGAACGGCAGCCACGGGTCGGTGACGTACTTCGAGTACCCTGTGGTGGCCGACGTCGACCTCGACGGGTCGGCCGAGATCATCACCAGCAGCAGCGGCTATTCTGGCTACGCCGGTGTCACGGTCTTCGGGCACGCCGGCGACGGCTGGCCGGCCGCAGGGCCCACCTGGCCGGTTCACGACTTTGCGGTCACAAACGTCGATCCCTACGGCAGCGTGCCCGCGGTGGCCCTCCCGAGCTGGACCACCTGGAACGTCTTCCGAGGCCGCCCGTCGGCCGACTACACGGGTCAGCCCGACCTCTTCGTGCAGGTGGTCGATGTGTGCTTGGCGGCATGCGACCCCAGCGGGCGCTTCAAGCTCACCTACCAGGTGGGCAACCAAGGCGAAGGCGACGTGGCAGCCGGTGAGACCACCGTGTCGGTGTGGATGGTGGACGAGCGTGGGGTCGAGACGCTGTTCGACGAGCGGCCGGTGCCCGACCTGCCCAGTGGCTTCACCCTCGACGCGGTGACCCTCGACCTGGCCCTCGAAGAGGTGGGCCTGGGGGGCGTCGTGGTGCGGGTAGACGACGACGGCGCGGGGG
>JBDQIL010000698.1:0-3466 GCA_040264415.1 Myxococcota bacterium | reverse complement strand
CTCCAAGGGGCGGTGCCGCGACGCGGGGCGGCGGCGGGATTCAGGGTGACGCGAAGCGCGGGCGGCTGTCCACTGTGGGGGCCGCGCGGGGCGCAACAGGCTCGCTCGACCGCGACCGCTCAGTCGGAGTCGAGCAGGGACTGGAGGGCACGCAGGTCGCGCTTCCACTCTTTGGTCATCGCTACGCGCGACTCGTCCTCGTCGAGGGCCGGGCCGCCGATGTGCACGATGGAGACACGGGTCTCGTCGCCGTCGCGTGCGATCTGGAAGCTCAGCCGGCTGCCCCGGGTGGGGAACTCCCCCATGTGATCCCAGACGATCTCGAAGTGGGAGGTGGGCCGGAAGGTCTGGATCATGCCGCGGGCTTCGATCGGGTTGCCCTCGTCATCTTCGAACTCGACCACGATGCGGCCGCCTTTGCGGGTCTCGACCTGAGCGGCGTCGACCCACCAGCTCATCAGCCCGTCGCTGGTGGTGAGCGCGCGCCACACCTGTCGAGGGGAAGCGGCGATGTGGACGTGATGACGAATCGCTGGCATGAACCCCTCGGGCACCGGACGCAGGCGGCACCCGTAGCCGGGCGGGTATCTTCTGCCCAATCCTGGGCCCGGACCACTGCATGACCCCCACCTCCTGCCGCCTGCGCACCGCCACCCTGCTCGCCGCGTTCGGCGCGGGCTGCGCGCCCGCAGCGCCCAATGGGCCCGCGGTGGGCGTAGACGGATCCGACGGCGGCGACGACGGCACAGACGGCGGCGCCATCGAGGGACAGGTGACCGGGCCCGAGCTCGACGCTGGGTTCGGCGCAGCGGTCGCCACCCGAGGCGACCGGGTCTGGGTCGGCGCGCCGCACGGGGTGCAGGGCGTGGTCTACGCGATCGAGGGGTCTCGGGCGATCGAGGTGATCGCAGGCGACGGGCGCCTGGGCGCGAGCCTGTCGCTCACCGCAGACGGGGGGCTGGCGGGCGCGCCGCTGGCCGATCAGGCGCTCGACGCCGCGGGGGCGATCGTCGTGACGGGCCCCGCGGCGGGGCTGGCGGTCGCGGTGGCCGACGACGGGCGATGGGCCGTGGCGATCGGCGCCGGGGTGACGACCGAGGGCGGCGCCGAGCAGGCCACGCCGGGCCGCCCCGCGAGCGTCGCCTTCGCCCCCGGCGCCGTCGGCGTGGGGATGCCCGTGGGGGACATCGCAGCCCTCCTCGGCTCCACCCCCTGGCGCCGCCCCGAGCGCGCCGACGAAGCCGGCTACAGCCTGGCCAGCGGCGACATCGACGGCGACGGCGACGTGGAGTGGGTGGTCGGCGCGCCAGGGGCCGGGGCCGTGTGGGTGCTGTCGAGCGACGGCACGCCCGAGCTGCGCCTCGACGCCGACCTGGGCCGCTTCGGTCACAGCGTCGCGGTGGCCGACGTCGACGGCGACGGCGTGGACGACCTGCTCGTGGGCGCCCCCACCGATGACGACCACCGGGGGGCGGCGGCGCTGTACCTGGACGGCGACCTCGAAGCCCCGGCCACGACCTGGAAGGGCCCTGATCGAGGAGACCAGCTGGGCTTCGCGGTGGCGGCCGCCCCAGGGCGGGTCGTGATCGGCGCGCCCGGCGCTCCGGGCGCGCCGGGCTTCGTTCAGGTGCTCGCCGCCCCCTGACCGAGCACGCCAGCCGAGGCCGACGGCGGGGGCCCTCAGCGGCGGCGCTGCAGGTTCTGGAGCACGATCAACAGCATGATGACCGGCAGGAACCGGAAGCCCGCGAAGAAGCCCGCGGCGCCCACGACCACCGCCAAGGTGACGCTGACGACCTGGGTGATCCGCCACGCCTGCAGGGGCCTCAGGCGCATCTGCAGGCCGCTGGCCATCACCACGCCGCCGTCCATCGGGAAGATGGGCAGCAGGTTGAAGAGGCTCCAGAACACGTTGACCCACACGAGGTCGCCCAGCACCACGTGAACCCCCGGGGGGGCCGACGCCGGCACCACGGCCTGCAGCCCGAAGGCGACCAGCCCCAGCGCCAGTCCGCTCAGGGGACCCGCCAGCGCCGATACGACGCCCTGCCGGGGGCTGGGGCGGCGGCCGTACCGGCACTCGCCGCCAAAGCCGTGGAAGACGATCTCGCGGGGCTCGAGACCAAGCCGGCGTCCGACCACGGCGTGGCCGAGCTCGTGCACGAGGATCGAGCCGAACACCACCACCACGAACATCGCGGCGCGCGCCAGGGACTGGCTGTCGAGGCCGGCCCCCGACGCCTGGGCGCCCAACAGGAAGAGCAGGAACAGCGCGGGCGCCGTGACGTGCACGGGGAACCCGAGGGCGCGAAAGCTGAAGACCGGGGCGCTCATGGACGTCAACGGGCTGGAGGGACGAGGCGCAGCGAGCGGACAACCCGGCCTCCACGCCCAGCCTTCCCCTCACCCGTCGCCGGGAGCGCTGCTATGTTGCGCTCTCCGATGGATGCCGCCGCCCCAGCCCTCGCCGAGGGACGCTACCAGCTGGTCGAGGTCCTCGGCCAGGGCGGCATGGCGACGGTCTTTCGGGCCTGGGACCAGAGCCTGGGCATCGAGCGCGCGATCAAGCTGCTCAGCCCCGAGCTCACCCGATCCCAGCGGATCCGGTCGCGCTTCAGGGTGGAGGCGCGCACCATGGCGCGCCTCAGCCACCCGAACGTGCTCAAGGTGGTCGACGTCGCCGAAGATGGGGAGCGGGTGTACCTGGTGATGGAGCTGGCCCGGGGTGGCTCGCTGTGGGACCGGGTGATCCGCCAGGGGCCGCTGCCCGACCGCATGGCGGCCGCGATCATCGCAGATGTCGCCGACGCGGTGGGTGCGGCCCACGCCGCTGGCGTGATCCACCGCGACATCAAGCCACAGAACATCCTCCTCGATGAGAAGGGTGCGCCCCTGCTGAGCGACTTCGGCATCGCCCAGGTGCAGGACCCGGCGGTGCAGCAGGCGCTGACCCGCACTGGGACCGTGATGGGCACGTGGGCCTTCATGGCGCCCGAGCAGCGCAGCTCGGCCCGGCAGGTCGACGGCCGCACCGACATCTACGCCCTGGGTGCCACGCTCTACGCGCTGGTGCAAGGCCACACCCCGCCCGACCTCTTCGCCGCGTCGATGGACGACAGCCTGCTCGCCGACCTCCACCCCGCCCTGGCGGCGGTGGTGCGCACCGCGACCGGCTACCACCCCGACGAGCGGTTCGCCGACGCCGCCGCGCTGAAGGCCGCGCTCCGTCAGGCCGTGGTCGAGCTGCCCGAAGATGACGATGAGGACGCGGCCCGCGAGGCCCGCCTGGGGCCGACGGGCGCGGCCGTCCCGACGACCAGCGACGCCGAGGTGGCCGCCGCCTTCAGCCCCAGCGGTGACTCGAGCGGAACATCCTCCACCCACGCCGGGCTCGACGGCGTCCCCGCCGCGGGGACCTTGGCTGCCTTCATCGACGACGGGCTGCTCGAGCGCTCCCCCGCCCCGG
>JBDQIL010000697.1:0-3469 GCA_040264415.1 Myxococcota bacterium | reverse complement strand
GCCGCCGCCCCCGCAGCGGCCCGCGAGGCCGTCGTGGTGCTGCGCTCCGACGACCTGCCCGCCTACGACGCCCCCATCGACGCCTTCTCGCAAGCGGTCGGCCACCCGGTGCAGGTCATCGGCCTGCGGGGTGACCGGTCCGTCGCCAGCCGGGTCGCCGCTGACCTCACCCGCGACCCCCCGCCCGCCGTGCTGGCCCTGGGCGCCAAGGCGGCCTGGATCGCGGCCCGCGAGCTCCCCCCGACCGTGCCCGTGGTGTGGGCCATGGTCCGCGAGCCCGAGCGCTACGACCTCGATGGGCTCAACCTCACCGGCGTCCGCATGGAGATCCCCCCCGCGATGACGCTGGCTCAGTTCCAGCTCTTCGCGCCCGACGCAGTGCGGCTCGGCATCCTGCTGTCGGTGAGCAACTCCGACCCCAGCGTGGGCCGGGGCATCCAGGCCGCCCGCGAGGCGGGCTACACCGTCATCGCCCGCCGGGTGACCAGCAGCCGCGACGTGCGCCGCCAGCTCGCCACCATGGCGCGAGAGATGGACGCCATCTGGCTGCTGCCCGACCCCCTGGTCATCACGCCCGACCACTTCCACCTGGTGCGCGCGCTGGCCGACCGGGCCCACGTGCCCATCCTCGCCTACAGCGAGACCCTGGTCGAGGCCGGCGCCTTCATGTGCGTCGCCCCCGACCGGGCCGCCATCGGTCGCCTGGCCGCCGAGCGGGTCCGGGCCGTCATGGAGCCTGGCGCCACGCCCGCGACGCTCGAGCCCGTCGTGCCCACCGAGGCCCGGGTGGTGCTCAACCGCGACGCCCAGCAGGCCGCGGGCCTCGACATCGACCCCGCCCTGCTCGACTTCGTGGACGAGATCGTGCGCGAGCGCTCAGACCGCTGAGCGCTCGGCTCAGTACCGAACCTCGACCCCGAGCGTGACCGTGCGGCCCTCGGCCGCGATGTCTCGCGGGAAGCGCGCCACCGACTGTCCGGCGTCGTTGGTGGTCGTGCGGTCGGCGTCGTCGAGGTAGACGAGGTGCTCGTAGCGGGTGTCGAGCACGTTGCGCACGCTCAGGTCGGCCCGCAGCCGGCCCCCGGCCATCGCGTCGGTCGCCGCGGAGAGGTGCATCAGGGTGTAGGGGTCGCCGTCGGGGCGGCCCGACGAGGGGGTCCACTCGCTCCGGGGGCGCACCCCTACGTGATCGGCCTGAATGACCAGCCGAAGCCCGGTCACCGGCTCGAGACCGACCCGGGCGTTGATCATGGTCATGGGGACGCCGTACTGGGGGAACCCGGTGGTGTCGTCGGTCGCCCAGGTGCCGCTCCAGGCCGCCGCGAGGTCCCAGCGCCCCGGCGTGAGCGTGACCTCGGCCTCGCCGCCCGCCACAGTCGACGACCCGAGGTTGCCGTAGAAGTCGGTGCCCAGGCGCGGGTCGTTGCCCGACTGGGTGTTGATGGCGTCGCCGATGAAGCTCGTGAACGCCGCCCCGCGAAGGCTGACGACCTCGGCCGGGCTCCACGTGACCTCGCTCTCGACCGTGTCGATCGACTCGGGCCGCAGCTCGGGGTTTCCGGCCGTGAACCGGTTCTGGCCGTCGCCGTCTTGCCCCACCGCGACCAGCAACTCGCGGGCGGTGGGCGCCCGGAAGGCCCGGCCGTAGAGCAGCTTGATGACCGTGCCCGACTCGGGCAGCAGCAGCACGCCGGCGCGGGGGCTGGCGAAGGTGCCGAAGTAGTTGTGCCGGTCGACGCGGGCACCGCCGGTCAGCTCGAGCCACCACGCCGCGGTCCAGGTGTGCTGGGCGAAGGCGTAGAGGTTGAGGATGAGGGCGTCCTGCTCGCGCAGCCGGAAGGCCGACGGGCGCTCGGGGGCCTCGGCGAAGTCCACGAACTCGTTGTCGATGAGCGCGTGCACCTGTGTGGTCTCGACCCCCACGCCGACCACCGAGGTGTGGAAGGGGCCGGGGTGCAGCTCGGCTTCGACGCTGCCGCCGGCCCGCGTGCTTCGCTTCTCGGTCTCGACCAGAGTGCCAGTGAGCGCGGTGCTGGCCTCGCCGGTGGCGGGATCCACCGACGTGGCGGGGTCTCCCAGAAAGCCGTACTGGCCGGGGTCATCGTGGTACTGCCAGAAGGCCTGGGGGGTGATGCGGTTGCCGGCGCCGAGGTCGAAGTCGTACCGGGCCCGGGCGAAGCGGTCGCGGTAGGCCAGCCAGAAGGCCTCCTCCTGCTGAAAGAGGACCGACAGCGGGTCGTCTTGCTCATTGACCAGGTAGGTGTGGCGATGGTCGACGGCCGCGAGACTCACGTCGAGGCCCCGCCACCGCAGCCCAAAGCGCCCCAGGATCGACCGCTGCGGGTTCCAGCCGGTGACGTCGCGGCGACCGCGGGGGGTCACGTCGATGCCGTCGCCGTCCATGTCGATCATGCGCGCGGTCGCCCGCACCTCGACCGCGCCCGGCCCCTGGCCCACGCGGTCTGCGGCCACCGCGGCCACCTCGAAGCGCCCGTCGTCGCCCACGCCGGCGCGAAAGAAGCCGCCCTGCAGGTCGTCGGCGCCGTAGGTGACCACGTTGATGACGCCCGCGTAGGCGTTGGTGCCGTGCACCGCCGAGCCCGGCCCCTTGATGATCTCCACCTGCTTGACGTCGGTGAGCGGCAGGTAGGTGTCGATCCAGGCGTGGGTGTAGACGCCGTCGTACCAGGGCACGCCATCGACCAGCAGCAGGAACTTGTTGTTGTCGGGGGAGATGACCCCGCGGAACCACGCGAGGTGCCGCCCCTCCTGCGACACCGTGACGAACACGCCGGGCAGGGACCGCAGCAGGTCGGCCAGGGTGCGGTAGCCCCGCGACCGAATCTCGCGGTCGGTGAGCACGGTGACGATAGACGGCGCCTGATCGGCGGTCTGGGCGTAGCGGCTCGCTACGGTGACCAGCTCCTCCTCCACCCGAAACAAGGTCGACTCGTCGGGCTCTTCGAAGGGGTTGGCCGACTCGGCGGCCCACGCCGGGCTCGCAAGGAGCCCGATGGACAGCGCGATGATGGGGGACCAGCGAACCATGACGGAGGGTGTAGCATGCGCGGTCGCTCGCGGGCGCGTGGGCTGCGCGGTCACGGCGTCAGAGCCGGATCCGGGGCCACCGCCCAGAGTCGACCGAGCAGGTCCCAGAGCTCGGGTTCGACCGGCACGGGGACCCCACGCGCCTCGGCCAGCGTCGCGTGTCCATCGGCGGCCCCGAGCGCCGCGTAGGCGTCTTGGGAGGCCGACAGGTGCACATCGATCCCCAGCGCGGTGGCGCCGCTGGGGCGCGGCTCGAGGGCGAGCCCCGTGACCAACCGGCCGGCCGCGTCGCGGTGGGCGCCGTAGGGGCCGTCCCAGCCCACGGTCCAGGTCCCCTCGGGCGGGGGGGCAGACCGCCACGCCTCGAGCCCTCGCACGAGGGGCGCCCGCGCGCCGGTGTGGACCTGGACCGTGGGCTGGG
>JBDQIL010000696.1:0-3471 GCA_040264415.1 Myxococcota bacterium | reverse complement strand
GGTGGCCTACCTCGAGCGCGACGACCACCGAGAGGCCGACGACCCCTTCGCCCCGCTGGCGGCCCCGCCAGCGGCCACGCTCCCCGACGCCGAGACCCTCACCTCCACCCGCTTCGAGGTGGTCAACGACGGCTTCCTCGACCCCACCGACAGCGGTCACGACGGGTACATGGAGGAGTACGGCTACGACGAGCGCGAGTACGACCAGATGGAGGACGACTGGTTCTGCATCCGCTTCGACCCCGCCCGCACCGAGGCGGGCTACCTGACCGCGGTCCAAGCGCTCACCGAGAGCGGCCAGATCCACCTCAACGCCCAGCTGGTCATCGACCGAACGGGCGCCAGCGAGACCGCTCGACAGGCTGCAGAGACGTCGGGGGAGGACTGGTACCGCTGCGACGCCGGCCTCGGCTTCAGCGACGCCGTCCCGCTGTGGCGCTTCGTCCCCGGCGACACGCCCAACGTGCTGCCAGACGGCGTGGGCCTCCGCTTCGAGCCCGGCTGGACCTTCGTGCTGCGGGCCGACTTCCACACCCACTTCGACCGCGCAGAGTTCGAGGCGCTCGATCAAGACGGCGTGATCGACCCCGAGGCTGGCACGATGACCTGGTTCAACCGGGCGACGCTGCAGGCGCAGTGGGCCCCGCCCGACGCCATCACCCGAGAGCTGCGGTGGCTCGCCGTGGGCCCCCGGACGGCCGACGAGCAGGCGGCCTTCCGGGTGGACGAGGGCGAGCACATCCAGCGCTTCCAGGCCACCGTGCCGGGCGCCGACACGGCGCGGATGGCGGTCTACTCCGCCGAAGTGCAGATGGGGAAGGCCGGCCGGGCCGCCTGGCTCGAGGAGGTCGAGTCCAGCGAATGCGTGACGGCCAACGGCGACTTCCAGCCCAAGTGGATCGCCGAGACCACCTACGCCGAGGCCGACGCGCCAGAGCTGCGCGGGGGCGGCACGCTGCAGCTGAGCTGCCAGCACCGCAACGGCGAGGGCGCGCCGCTGGCGTGGGGGGCAGAGGGCGAGGCCACCGTGTGGGCGCGGCGGGAGCGCTGTCAGGCAGTCGTGCACTACTACGAGCGGTAGTTCGGCTGCCGCAGATCAGCCTGGCGCGCCCCCCGTGCGCACCCCGCGCAGCCCGGGGTATAAGATGGCATGGTCCACGACTCCCCGCACCCGCTCGCTCGGCCCCTCGGCGTCCTGTCCGTCGCGGCGCTCCTGGCCCTCGCCGCGGGCTGTCGCCAGCCCGAGAACGCCGTCGCTTCACTCGACACGGGTGGGCTGGGCTGCGACCTGTTGCAGGCGCCCACTTGGTACGGCGACGCCGACGGTGACGGCTACGGCGGCACCACGTTCTCGGTCACGGCCTGCACCTCGCCGGGCGACGACTGGGTCGACAACGCCGCAGACTGCGACGACCTCGACGCCGACACCAACCCCGGCGCCGACGAGCTCTGCGACGAGGTCGACAACGACTGCGATGAAGCGGTCGACGAGGCCGCGATCGACCAGGTCGAGTACTTCATCGACGAAGACGGAGACGGCTTCGGGGGCGACCTGAGCGTCTGGGCGTGCGACGAGCCCCTCGACGCCATCGACGTGGCGGGCGGCATGGCCGGCGACCTGAACGGTGACGGCGAAGACGACCTCGTGGTCCACGCGTCCGGCGACACCACCAGCGGCACCGACGCCGGCGCCAGCTACGTCTTCTTCGGCCCGGTGACCGACCGCGGCGAGCAGCCCCTCAGCGCGGCCGACCTCCGCGTGCTCGGCGAGGCCGACATGCAGTTGGGCATCGACCATCCGGGCGAGGGCGACCTCGACGGAGACGGCCAGGCCGACCTCATCGTGCCCGGCTATCGCGGCAGCGGGCCCCACGAGAAGAGCGGCACGGTCTTCATCTTCCACGGGCCGGTCGACGGCGACCTCGACGTGACGATCGACGTCGGCGCATCGCGCATCGAGGGCGAGAACGCCTGGGACCGCGCGGGCTACCGGACGCACGTGCTCGGCGACTTCGACGGCGACGCCATCGACGACATCGCCGTGGGCGCGCCCTACTACCGGCCGCGCACGAGCAGCGACGTGGGCGCGGTCTACCTCGTCTCTGGCGGCTTCGACCCGGGCGCCACGATCGATCTCGCCGACGCCCCGGCGCGCTTCGCGGGCTCGCTCGAGGGTCAGAGCGTCGGCCACGCGGTGGGTGGCGGCGACTTCAACGGCGACGGCCAGGCCGACCTGCTCGTGGGCGCATCCTCCACGTTGACGGCCTACGGTGCCGTACACATCATCCCGGGCACCGTGACCCCCTCTGGTGGCGACCTCGCTGACCAGCAGACCGTCACCGGCGACAGGCCGGGCCTGCTGTTCGGCAGCACCGTGGAGGGCGGCGGCGACGTCGACGGTGACGGCTACGACGACTTGCTGGTCGGCGCCCCCGGCTACGACAGCGAGCTCTCCAGTGGGGCCGGGGCCGTCTACGTCCTGCGGGGGGGCCCGACCGGCGTCACCGCGACGACCCCCGGCGAGGCCCACGCCGTGATCTATGGGGCCGAGAGTGACGGCCGCCTGGGCCGCGGGGTGGCCGGCGGCGACTGGGACGGCGACGGCCGCGCCGACCTGCTGCTCGGGGCCGACGCGGCAGGCCCCTTCGCCGAGGGCATGGCCTACCTGGTGCTGGGGTCCGAAGCAGAGGGCACGCTCGCCGTCGAAGACGTGGCCGAGGCCTCCCTCGTGGGCGAGCTGGCCAGCGACAGCTTCGGCTCGCTCGTCAGCTTCGTCGACGCCGATGGGGATGGGCAGGACGAGCTGCTGGTGGGCGCCGACGGCAGCGACGTGGCGGGCGCAGACGCCGGCCGCGCCTACCTCTTCGTCGAGCTGGGCCTCTGATCTCGCCGGGCGTCTCCGCCGCTACCCCAAACAGGCAGGGGTCGCGTCGTCTCTGCACGGGACGACCACACCCCCCACCCAACACAAGCGCCGCTCGACTGCCTCCGGGCTACCAGATGTCCGGGCAGGTCAGCGCCCAGCCGTCGTTCTCGTCCAGGAGCTCGGCGAAGGCGCCCTCCACCATGCGGGCGACGGCCGCGTCTCCGGGGAACCCCGCCTCGATGGGGCGCACGACGAGGTCGGGGTCGAGCACCACCAACGTGGGGAGCGAGCGGGTGCCCGGGCGGTTGGAGATGACCTCGAGCTCAGGGCCGACCAGCGCGGGGCACACCCTCATCATTGATCACATCTCGGCGCCTCTGCCGTTCATCGCTCGAAACAGCTCCACCATCTTCGTGAGGTCCTCGAAGCCGCGCCCCAAGACTTGCCACCCGGGGACCTTGTTGCGGGTGAGGAAGCCCCCCAGGCGGGCGATGGCGAGGAGCACCTCTCCAACGGTGGGGTTCTTGGGCAAGCGCCTGCGCTTCTGCTTCTCCAGGACCCGTAGACACGCGATCTCGTCGGCGCCGAGGACGTCCCGCGCCGGG
>JBDQIL010000695.1:0-3478 GCA_040264415.1 Myxococcota bacterium | reverse complement strand
CGTGCCCGGCGGGCCCGACGGGCGCCACAGCCGCACCCGAACCTGACAGCACCTTGGCGGAACGGGCCGCAGACGCCGGGTCTTGCGAGCGCACAAAGTGGTGACATCAGGGGGGTGGGGCCCGGTCATGCTTGGGGTGAACCGCACGGGGCCCCAAGCCCCCAACGAGGTGCCCATGTCCCCCCTCTCATCCGCTCGCATTGGCGCCACGGTGGCCCTGCTGGGTGCGGGCTGCGCAGGGTCCGATCGGGGGGCCGATGGCACGGCGGGCCCCACCACCACCGCACCGCCGCTGGTGGCCGACTGCTCCTCGGCCCCGAGCGACTTCCAAGGCGTGCGGGTCTCCCCGACCGCGGTGGCGTCGGTGCTGTCGGTGTCGTGGTCCTCGACCACGCCTGGCCGGGGCGCCCTCGCGGTGCGGGTGGGCGACGAGACCGCCTGGCTCACGCCGGCGGGCGACGCGGGCCTGGACCACAGCGTGCAGGTGGTGGGCGTGCCCTTCGACGCCGACCTCACCCTCACCCCGATGGTCCAGGGGGACGACGGCACCACCTGCGGCGACAGCCTGGCCGCCCGCACCGGCCCCCTCGACCCGCGCTTCCCGGCCCTGCGGCTCGAGGCGACCGACGGCGCCGCGCTCGAGGGCGGCTACGTGCTGGTGCCGGTGCTCACCACCGACAACGCCTGGGTGGCCGTGCTCGACGACCAGGGCCGCCCGGTCTGGGTCTGGTCGGAGCGCCAACAGGGCCACCCGCAGGGCGGCCCCATCTTCAAGGCGATGGTGGCGCCTGATGGCAGCGGCGTGCTCTTCAACACCCAAGGCGACGCCCCCGACGCGCACGGCGCGGTGACCTCGGTGTCGTGGGACGGAAAAGACCGCGCCATGCGCTTCGTGACGGGCGGCCACACCGACTTCGCCCTGCTGCCCGACGGCGGCTTCGCCATGCTGGGGTGGACCGTGCGGGAGGTGGAGGGCGGGCGCCTGCTGCTGGGCGACACCGTGGTGGTGGTCAACGCCGACGGCGACGAGGAGATCATCTGGGACGCCTTCGACCACATCGTGCCCGACCTCAGCCGCCGCTACCCCACCGGCTTCATGCCGGGCCGCCCCGACCTCGAGGACTGGTCCCACGTCAACGGCATCTCCTACGACGCCGAGCGCGACCACCTGCTCATCACCATCCCGCTGACCGACAGCGTGACCCGCATCGACCGCCAGACCGGCGACGAGGTCTGGACCCTCAGCGGCCACGGCGGGACCCTCGACACCCAGGGCCAGATCGAGCTGGTACACTTCCCCCACAGCGCCCATGTGGTGGACGGGGGGCTGCTGATCTTCAACCGCCACGACTGGATTCATGGCGAAGAGTGCTCCGAGGCGATGTGGCTCGACATCGACGAGCAGGCCGGCACCGCGGGCCGCGCGGCGAGCTACCTCGGCGGCGGCTGCGAGCGGGTCGGCTTCTTGGGCAGCGCCGAGCCGCTGCCCGACGGCAGCGCGCTGATCTCGTGGTCGGTGGCCGCCATGCTCGACGTGGCCCAGCGCGACGGCCAGACCGCCTGGCGGTTGCGGGCCGACCTGGGGGCAGGCTTCGGCTTCGCCACCTGGACCGACGAGCTGCAGACGCCGGCCGCTGGGTGGTGAGCGCCGGATTCGGCTGGAAGCACGGAGCCGCCGCAGCTGTCGTCGCGGTCGCCTGCGCGGGCCCCGCTGACAGCGGCGATCCAGCGCCGCCCGCGTGCACCGACTGCGCGCTCACCGACGCCGACAACTACACCTACAGCGCCAGCCTGTCGGCCGACGTGGTGCCCGTCGCCGCCGGCCAGGACGTGCGGGTGTCGTGGGACGGCCTCGACCACGACGTCCACGGCCACGCGCGCGGCGAGCGCTTCGAGGTCACCCAGGCGCTGCTGGTGGCCTTCGGCGATCTGTCGCCCGACGAGGTGCTCGACAAGCTCGCCTCCGACGCGCTGCAGCAGGCCGCCATCGCCCTGTATGCGTCGTGCACGCCCACCGACGACGGCTGCGACCTGTCCGACTTCAACGTCTTCGGCCGCACCTTCGAGCTCGAGCAGTACTTCACCCAGGGCAGCGGCACCTGGCTGGTCATCTTGACGTCGAGCAGCGAGCCGGGCGGCCACGCCTTCGTCTTCCTCGAGCCCCGCGACGACAGCGCCGCCCGAGGCGTCGCGGTGACCGACGCCACCAGCGCCATCGACGTGTCGGTGGACCTGGCCGACCGCCCGCCGGTGCCCATCGTCGTCGATGGCGCCAGCACGCTGTCGTGGGACGCGGTCACGGTGGACGGCTTGGGCAACCCGCTCGCCGCGCACCAGCTCGACCGGCTGGTGGTGGGCGCCTACCCCGACCTCGGCCTGGCCGAGCTGGAGGGGCGCGTCTTCGACCTGGAGGCCCTCGCCGATCCGCTCTGGGAGGCCGACATCGCCGGCCGCACGTCCATCTCTCTGGGGGAGCTGGCCGACGCCGCCGACCTGGAGGGGCTCCGTTCGGCCGAGGCCAGCCTGGTGGCACTGTATTGTTCGAGCTGTCTCAACCCGGCGCCGAAGATCGTGGCCCCCTTCGACCCGCGCCCACCCGCACCCTGACGCCTCGGGAGGGCAGGATGCCACCTCCTCCCGCCGCGCGCAGCCTGCCGACCGCGGCGCTCTCGGCCGCCCTCTCGGTGGCGGCGCTCCTCGGGCTCAGCGGCGCGCCGGTCGCGGTGCTCAGCGGGCGCCGCATGCTGGGCGCCGGCACCGCCGACGTCTGGGGCCACAGCTGGGGCTACGGGTGGGCGGCCGCCGCGCTCCTCGACGGGCAGCTGCCGCTGCGCCACGCGCCGGTGCGCTGGCCCGTCGGGCAGGCGTGGTGGATCATCGACCTGCCGATGGCCGCCCTGCTCACGCCCGTCACCTGGGCTGCCGGGGCGGGCGCGGCGGCCAACCTGAGCCTGCTGGGGATGGCGGCGGGCGGGGCCGCCGCGCTCACCGCCTGGCTCACGCGCCACGGGGTGCGCCCGGGCCACGCCGTCGCCGCCGGCGTGCTGGTCGCCACCTCGCCCTTCGCCCGCGGCGCGGTCACCAGCGGGGTGGCCGAGGCCCTCGCCGTGCTGTGGGTGCCCTTGCTGGCCCTGTGGATGGCCGACGGGCTGCGGCCGGGGGGCCGCGTGGCGCCGCTGGTGGCGGCCGGCGCGCTGGCGGCCGGCCTGGTGCTGGGCGGCGCCTATGGCGCGGCGGCGGGCGCCGTGGTGGGGGCCGCCACCGCTGGAGCCAGCACCGCCATCGCCCGCGCGGCGAGCGGCGGCCGGTCGCTCGGGGCGCGCCCCTGGTGGCCCACCCAGGCCGAGGGCGGCGCCGACCTGGCCTCCTTCTTCGTCCCAGCGGCGCTCTTGCCCGACGCTCCCCCAGCGCCGACGCCGCACGTCCACGCGGTCTATGTGGGTGTACCCCTCGCCATCGCCGCCCTCATGGCGGCTCG
>JBDQIL010000694.1:0-3478 GCA_040264415.1 Myxococcota bacterium | reverse complement strand
TGATCGATCCGCGACACCGCCTCTACCGTCCGGTCCCCGGCGAGCGGGTCAACGACCCCAGCCCCGTGGTCACCCGGCTGGCGGCGCGCGATCGCGACATCTCCCGCGCCGATCCGGTCAGCCAGCACCGCGAGCCGGTCACCTACAAGATCCGCAAGCTCTACCCGCGGGTCGAGGCCGAGCCGAACGCCCCGCAGCTCATTCGGCTCGTGCGAACCCCCTTCGAACTCGAGAAGGGGTACTTCCGGCGCGTGTCGTCGGGTGATCGCGCCAAGCTCGAGCCGAGGGAGCGCCTGAACGTGGCCGCCGAGCTGCAGCAGGCCCGCGAGGCCGGCCGTCGCGTGCCCGTCCCGAAGCCCACCGACAGCCACCCCCCCATCACGCGCCCCGCGCGGCTGCCGATCGATCGTTGGTTGAGCGGAGATTCCTCGGGGGGCGCTCGATGAGCAGCCTGTTGGACAGCGCGCCGCGCGGCCCCATGTCGGGCAAGGGGATCATCGGGGATGTGACCGAGGCGATGCACCGGTTCCTGCTCGAGGGCTACGACATCAGCGAGCAGCCGCCGCGCCTCGAGGAGGACCTGCAGTTCGTCCCCAAGGATCGCGAAGAGGTCCTGTACGTCTACATGTACCGCCTCGCGCACAATCCGAACCTGCAGAACCGAAAGCGCATGCGCCAGGCGCCGGTCTTCACCGGGACGGGCCCGGAAGACGGGGGCGAGGTCTACTACCACCGCCCCCCCCTGCTTCTCGACCTCTACTACCTCGTGATGGTGCACTCGAAGTTCCGGTCTGACGCCGAGCGTCTGATGGGCTGGGCGCTCCTTCGGCTGAACGACGCCACCCATCTGGTGTACCGTCCCCGTAGGTTCCTGCTCCCCGACGGACGGGAGGTCGACAGCCTCGGCCGCCCCTACGACCTGGAATGCGATACCGCTCCCGACGGCCTGTGGATGGAGAAAGTGTCCCTGGCCCTCGTGGATGACCTGACAGTCGGTGATGCCATCAACCTCTTCAGCCTGCACGAAGCCCCCTACCGCCCGTTCCTGACTTACAGGGCGCGGGTGGCCATGGACGGCCCGCTCTACCAGAGCTCGGGCGGCACGACGATTGAGATGCCTCGCCTCGAGTCCGCTTCCCCCCCTGGGGAGCGGCGAGATACAACGCCGTCCGGCCGCATGCGGCGCGGGCAGCCACTCCCCAACAAGCGGACCCCACCGGGGCCAGAGTCACACTTCCTGCGTCGCAACGTCGACGCTGAGCCGGAAACGGAGGACTGAGAAAGCTCATGGAATACCACACCCCAGGCGTTTACATCCGCGAGGTCGACAGCGGCCCCAAGCCCATCGCGTCGGTCTCGACCAGCGTCCCCGGCTTTCTCGGACTGTTCCCATACAAGCCGTCGGTCGATGCCGTCGCGATCACGGGCTCTGACGGTCGCCGTCAGCTGCGCGGCAAAGTGCTGCCGCAGCTCGTGGACACGAAGGGCAAGGTCGCCGGCGACGGCGCCGCGGCCGCCACGGCGCTCACCCAGGCCTTCCGCCTGAAGAGCACCGACGTCAAAGACGTCAAGGCCTACTTCGAGCTGCACGGTGCCCCGAAGGGCGGCGCCAAGGCTCCGAAGTTCGAGAGCGGCTCGAAGGGTCGCGTCAAGATCTCCTACGAGAACAAGACGCTCGAGGCCCCCGAGGTCGTGCTGAGCACCGAGGGCAAGGTCGTCACCGAGAACGACCAGCTCGTCGACGAGCTGCTCAACCAGATCAACGAGACCTTCGCCCTGTCGGCTCCGAGCCCCAAGACCGCCGCCGATGTGCTGGCCGTCTACGGCTACGAGTTCAAGCAGGCCGAGGGCACCGCGCTCCGCAGCGAGTACTCGGTGCCGCCCATGGCGGTCACGAACAAGGCCGAGTTCTTCCGGTGGCTGCAGAGCTTCTTCGCCGAGTACTTGCTCACCTCCGAGCCCATCGAAGAGCTGGTCGGCGACTCCTACGACGATCCCGACGAGGCGGCCGACGCCGTCTTCGAGGCGCTCGGCAAGGACGAGGCCCTCAAGCAGCGCTTCCGCGAGTGGCTGAGCGTGCCGTCCGTCTTCAACTTCGTCGCGGCCGTCAACGGCTTCTACGACAACGGCGGTGGCAAGTCCTACGTCTACCTGATGGGCGTCGGTGACACCGAGTGCTCCATCCGCGAGAACCAGGCCGACAAGCTGGGCCTCTACGCCTTCGACGACGTCGATGACATGGCGCTCATGGTGGCTCCGGGCCTCTCGCACAACCAGCAGCGCGAGATGCTCGAGCACTGCGAGACCCGTAAGGATCGCTTCGCCATCCTCGACGGTCCGATCGTCTCCGACGGCAACATGGAGATCCCGGCCTCCGAGAAGGGCTTCGGCGCCATGTACGTGCCGTGGGTGAAGATCACCAAGCCCAGCTGGTTCGTCGGCGACCAAGACCACATCAAGGTCACCGGTCCGAACCGGCGCAAGCTGCAGAAGTCCGACCGCAACGAGCTGTACGTTCCCCCGAGCGGTCACCTCGCCGGCATCATGTCGCGCGTGGACACCGAGCGCGGTGTGCACAAGGCCCCGGCGAACGAGATCGTCATGGGCATCACGGGCCTGACGCAGAACATCAACCGGATCGAGCAGGGTCAGTACAACGACCGTGGCATCAACGTCATCCGGCAGTTCAAGGACCGTGGCATCCGCGTCTGGGGTGCCCGCACCCTGGCCACGAAGAACGACCCGTCCTGGAAGTACATCAACGTCCGCCGCCTGTTCATCATGGTGGAGCAGTCCATCATGCTCGGCAGCCAGTGGGCCGTCTTCGAGCCGAACGACCACACCCTGTGGAAGAAGCTCACCCGTGACGTCCGCGCGTACCTGATGCGGGTGTGGCGATCGGGTGCGCTGTTCGGCCAGACGCCAGAAGAGGCTTTCTACGTCAAGTGTGACGATGAAACCAACCCGCGATACCTGATCGACGCAGGACAGGTGAATGTGCAGGTAGGCATCTGCCCGGTCAAGCCGGCAGAGTTCGTCATCTTCAGCATCGGTCAGTGGGATGGTGGAGGACTCATCGAAGAGGTCTGATCCCACGGACTGTTCAACCCGCTGGTAGCGTCTTCCACCGCACTACCGGCACACCACAACAACGGAGAGCACAATGCCCACCGAAGAACTGTTTGGTCAGTACAACTTCCTCCTGGAGATCCAGGGGGTCATCAACGACAACCGCGTCATCGTCGGCGGCTTCAAGTCCGTGTCCGGTATGGACAGCGAGACCGAGATCGTCGAATTCAAGCAGGGCAACGACCTCGTCGTCCGCAAGAAGCCCGGTCGCACCACGTACAACAACGTGGTCCTCGAGCGCGGCTACACCGCGACCGACGACCTGTGGCAGTGGCGCAAGAACATCGAGGACGGCAAGATCGACCGCCGCGCCGGCTCGGTCATCATCCTCGACCAGGATGGCCAGACC
>JBDQIL010000693.1:0-3491 GCA_040264415.1 Myxococcota bacterium | reverse complement strand
GGCCCTGGAGGCCGCGCCGTGATCCTCCCCCTGCTCTTCACCGCCGCCCTGGGCGGATCCGCGACCGCCGCGATCGCCGACGACCGCCTCCCACCGGGCCGCTACGGCATGGTGCTCGACACCGCCACGGTGCAGAAGCTGCCGTTCCTGGGCGACACCCGGGGCGGCAGCCGGGGCTGGCTGCTCATCGACATCGAGCCGAGCGGCGACGGGCTCCGACAGGTCATGCGCACATGCGATGTCATCGTCACGGGGCTCAAAGGCAAGGAGGGCCGGGTCGACGTCCCGCGCGCCTTCATCGACTCCATCCCGGTGAACCGGCGGGACATCCGCATGGGAGACGACGCGGCGGGCGACACCGAGGCGGCGACCTACCGGGTCGACCTCGGCCAGAACCGGGTGGGCTGGGACCCCCAGCGGGCCGACCGAATGCCCACGACCGAGGCGAGCCCCGCGGTGACCGACTCCGACGGCGACGGGCTCCCGGGCGCGACCATGCAGCTGCGCGTGCCGCTGTTCGGCCGGGTCGACCTCTACGTGGTGCAGCACGCCCACATCAGCCTGTGGGGAGCGGTCGAGCCTGGCGCGGTGGTGCGCGGAGGGGTGACCTTCCACCACATGGAGCAGGCCACCATCGGGGCGTCTCACGCGTTGTTCCACGCCAGCCCGGACATGCGCCCCGACCCAGACCGCAGCGGCTTCGTGCTGCGGCCGGTGCCCGCCGGCACCACGTGCGAGACCGTGCGGTCCACGATGTGCACCCTCGGCGAGGGCTGCTGATTGGGGCGGGCCGAAGGGCGCGGGCGGGCCCGGCCCCGGGTCGGCTCAGTAGAGCCCCTCGCCCACCCGCGCGTGCTCGATGGAGATGACCAGCAGGCCGCGCCAGTCCATGCGTTCGGCCTCTTCGTCGCCCCAGGCCAGCGTGGTGTCGGCGCCGATGCGCACGCCGGGTCGCGTCTGCACGGCGAAGCGGAGGTTGCCCACGCCAGACCACGCGCCCGCGTCGACGTGCACCCACTCTGAGGCGTGGCCCAGGCCCACCAGCAACAAGCCCTCGTTGACGCTGCTCAAGGGGCCCGCGACCACCTGCCCGAAGGCGTAGGCCACGTCTGCCTTCCCGGCCCAAGCACGGCCGGAGGGGAGCAGGGTTCGCCGGACATCGTCGAAGCCGATGAGGGGGGCCGCGGTGGGGAAGGCCACGGCGGCGCCGCCGGCCTCGATCCCAGCGTAGTCGCTGTGCCAGCCCACCCGCAGGGCGAGCCCGCCGAAGAAGGCGCGATCGGACGGCGCGTACCGGGGCTCTTCCCATTCGCCCGCCGACAGGGTGGAGCGGCCGAGGATGAATGACGGGGCGGCGCTCGCGTCTGCGGCGAGGGTGAGCCCGGAGTCGAAGCGATGGCGCACGCCGACCGCCAAGTCGAACTCGAGGCCGG
The DNA here is from genome assembly GCA_040264415.1 of Myxococcota bacterium. Classification (GTDB taxonomy): domain Bacteria; phylum Myxococcota_A; class UBA796; order UBA796; family UBA2385; genus M30B51. Next base: position 2,058 of record JBDQIL010000693.1, on the reverse strand, counting down.
TGTAGCCCCAGCGAACCGAGTCAGGCTGTTCGGCGGTCAGCGACCGCCAGTTGCCAGCACCGAAGCTCACGTCGGTCTGGGTGCCGGGCACGGCGGGGGTGGCGGCCGCGGCGACGGTCGGGGCGCACAGGGTCACCGCGGTGACCAGGGACAGCATGCGGGGGAGCGCGATGGGCACGGGACCTCCAGGGCTTCAGCCATAGCCTCAAATACGAGCCCGGCCCCATCGGCGGGGGCGGTCAGTCGGCGGGGGCGGCGGCACCAGCGCGCAGGGCGCGCGGCAGCACCGTGAAGGCGACGCGGCCGCGCAGGTCGGCCAGCTCTTGATCTTCGGTCCAGCGACCGCCGGCGAGCTCGGCATGCAACCAGACCCCGGCGCCGGCCCGGACGCCGGCGCGGCCCAGCCAGCCCGCGCCGCTGGTGCCGGCCTCGAGGTGGACGCGGTCGGAGCGGTGCCCGATCCCCCCCAGCGCCGCCAGCTCCAGGGCGCCGGTGTGGGGGAGGGGAAGCAGCGCCGCCCAGCCGTAGACGCGATCGGGGCGCCCCACCCACAGCTCGCCAGACGGCAGCACCTGCGGCGCCTCCGCGCCTGGACGCGCCACCACCGCGGGGCCCGCCTGCACGCCCGCCCACTGCCCGTGCCGGCCCCCCTGAACCGCCGCGGCGCCCGACCACACGTACGACCCCGCGAGATCGGGTTCGAGATCGGGGTTGCCCGGGATCGACGCCACGCCGGGCGCCACCGAGCCACCCACCGAGGCGGTCCAGCCGCGGTCGAAGCGGTGCCGCACGTGGGCGTCGACGGCGGGCTCGAGGACGCGGTACCGCCGGTCGAGGCTGCCACAGCCCGCCGACGGCGTGGTGTATCGGCCATAGGCGGCGCCCACCGTGACCTCGGTGCCGTCGGGCGCCGGGCCCGCGCCCACGAGCGCGCCCACCGCGGTCGCCAAGGCCACGCCCCGCCCCAGCCGGGCCGCTGCGCCGATCAGCTTCGGGAGGGCTGCCACTCGACCCGCCGCAGGAAGCTCGAGTGCAGGTACTCACGCTCGATCACCGCGGCCATCTCCTCTGCGTCACGGAACTGGTCCCAGTCCACGCGGATGACCGGGATCGTGCGAGAGATCTCGGTGACGAAGCGCTCGTATTCGGCGGAGAGGGCGCGCAGGTAGTCGAGTGAGATGCCGTTCTCGACGTCGCGCGACCGCGAACGGATGCGCTCCATGCTCTTCTCGGGCGACACGTCGAGGTAGACGATGACGTTCGGGCGACACATGAAGTTGGACATGTGCCGGAAGAGATCGAGGTAGGTGCGGTAGTCGCGCTCGTCCATCAGATCGAGGTCGACCAGCATCTTCGCGAAGACCGCGTCTTCGTAGATGGTGCGATCTTGCACGGCGCCGCCGCCCCGCCAGATGATCTCCTGGTGCTGCTGAAAGCGCCGGTTCAGCAGGTAGATCTGCGTGGCGAAGCTGTAGCGGGCGGTGTCGCGGTAGAAGTCGCCCAGGTACTCATTGTCGGCCACCGGCTCATAGTAGACGGGCAGGCGCAGGTGTTCGCCCAGCGCGGTCGCCAGGGTGGACTTCCCGGCGCCGATCAGGCCGGCGATGCCGATGAAGAGATCCTGGAGATGGGCGTCGGTGCTCTGGGACATGGGCCGCGGCTAACGCGCCGCGCAGCCCGGGGCCGGTCAGCGAACGGAGGCGTTGTTGCCGCTCGCGTTCTTGGGCACGCTGGCGTCGATGGCTTCGCCGGCGAGGCGGGAGAGCGCGCCGTCGTGCACGGGGCGATCCCGCTGGGGCTGGCCGAGCAGCCGGCGCAGGGCGCGGCGGAGGTCACGCTCAGTGCATATCCCGACCCGACTGGAGCGATCGGGGGGCGTAACGCGGCCCCCTCGAGGCGGGATCGGATCGCGTAGGATCCCGTCGCGGTCGCGATCCACGGCTGTCGGCGATCCGGCGGTCTGAGCGCGAACCGCAGCTCGGCGATCCGCCGGCTTCGATCCCTCAAACCGGGATCCCCGCGCCGGCGCGATCCTGGCTCCGAGGGAGGCAACGGGGT
>JBDQIL010000692.1:0-3500 GCA_040264415.1 Myxococcota bacterium | reverse complement strand
GGCATCGGCAAGGCCATCGCCCTGCGGGCGGCCCGAGACGGCGCCAACATCGTGGTGGCCGCCAAGACCGCCGAGCCGCACCCCCGCCTCGAGGGCACCATCCACACCGCGGCCGCCGAGATCGAGGCCGCTGGCGGCACGGCGCTGCCCCTGGTGGTCGACATCCGCCAAGACGACGTGGTGGAGGCCGCCGTGGCCCAGGCCGTGCAGCGCTTCGGCGGCATCGACATCCTGGTCAACAACGCCAGCGCCATCTTCCTGGCGGGCACGGTCGAGACGCCCATGAAGCGCTTCGACCTGATGCACCAGGTCAACGCGCGGGGCACCTACCTGTGCAGCCGCGCCTGCGTCCCGCACCTGCTGAAGGCCGACAACCCGCACATCCTCAACCTGTCGCCGCCGCTCAACATGGAGACGCGCTGGTTCGAGAACCACACCGCCTACTCGATGGCGAAGTTCGGCATGAGCATGTGCGTGCTGGGCATGGCCGGCGAGTTCAAGGGGCGCATCGGCGTCAACGCGCTCTGGCCGCGCACCACCATCGCGACGGCCGCCGTGCGCAACCTGCTGGGCGGCGACGACATGGTGAACACCAGCCGCACGCCGGCGATCATGGCCGACGCCGCCTGGGCGATCCTCACGCGCGACGCGAAGACGACCGGCGGAAACTTCTTCGTCGACGACGAGGTGATGCAGGCGGAGGGGGTGACCGATCTGGCCGGCTACAGCGTGGTGCCCGGCGCCGAGCTCACCCCGGACTTCTTCGTCTGAGGGCGCGCCGCCGGCGGGCGCGCCCGACCCTCACGGCGGCGGCGCCTTCCGCCACAGCTCCACCGTGGGGCGCCGCGCGACGACCGCCCACCCCCGCGCGGTCATCAGCGACGGCTCGAAGCGCACCTGGCCCGCGCCCGGGCGGCTGCGGTGCAGGGGCACCGGCCGGTTGGGATCCACCGAGATCAAGGCGCCGGCCGGCGCGAGGTCGAGCCAGGCCACGCAGGCCGCGCCATCGAACACCCGAAGCTGGGGCGGCCACGGCGCCGTGAGCCGCGGCAGCAAGGCGGTGGCCACGAAGTGATCGGAGCAGTCGAGCAGCGGCGCGGGTTCGGCCGAGAGGGCGGCCAGCGCGTCGGCGGTGGCCTGCGATCGCGCGGCGGCGGCGCGGCTCTCCTGCAAGGCGGTGTCGCGCCACCGCTCGGTCGGGTCTTCGATCCAGGCGTAGACGAGCAGGCCGATGGCGGCCGGCCCCATCAGCCAGCCACCCGCGCGACCGAGCGTGCCGGCGAGCCGACCCAGACCCGCCGGCGCCAGCACGGCGAGCACAACGGCGCGGGGCACCACGTAGCGGTCGGGCAGCGGGACCCAGAGCAGCTCGGCCAGCAACGGGAGCCCACACGCGACCAGGAAGGCGGCCGCGCGGGCGGTGCCGCGCCAGCCCTGCCGGCCCGGCAGCAGCACCAGCCCGGCCAGACCCAGGGTGAGTGCGCCGCCCAGAGGCACATGCCACGGCAGCACCTGCTCGACGTTGTGGCGCAACATCTCGGCGGCGCAGGGGCGCTGCAGGGCCGCCAGCGAGGGCAGCTCGCCCGAGGGCTCGTCCTGGCAGGCCGCCTCGAGGGCGTCGTCGTGGCGCTGCGCGGTCCACCGCAGGGCCACCCCGCGCTGAAACTCGACCTTCTCCACGAGCGTGGGCAGGGGCTCATCGCCCACGTGCAGGTAGGCGGCGCTCCACGGGCCCAGGGACAAGCCGAGCGCGAAGAGCAGGGGCATGGCGAGGGTGGTGGCCCGCGGGCGCTCCAGCAGCGCGAGCGGGAGCAGGGCGAGGGCCGCCACCGCCATCAGCCCAGCGCGGCCGTCCACCCCCCAGGCGAGCCCGCCGGCGATCCCACCCGCCAGCGCCAGGCTGGCCCGAGGCCACCGCGCGCACGCCACCGCGAGCGCCAGCGCCGCGCCCCCGAGGGCCGCCTGGGTGGGGTAACTGTTGGCCCACCGGGCGGCGTCGGCGTTGTGGGGCACCAGCGGCAGCAGGGCCGCCGCCAGGCCGCCCGCCCACGGGCCAGACAAGGCGCGGCCGGTCACGGCAGCGGCCACCACCACCAGGCCCATGCTCAGGCTGGCGACCACCACCCCGCCGTCCGCGTAGCTGCCGAGCGCCTCGCCGGCGCTGCCCAGCATCCACCCGTGCAGCGGCAGCCGAAAGCGGTCGTAGCACACATCCACGCCGTTCGTGACCATCCAGGCGTTGGCCACGTAGCCGGCCCAGCCGTAGCCCTCGATGGCCGCGGGCCCCTCGAAGACGAAGGCCCGCCCGAAGCGCCACAGCAGCGCCCACCCGGCCAGCACGCCGGCCAGCAGGGGGAGCTCGCGAAGCCAACGGGGCGAGCGGCTCAGCGCGGCCCCCCCGTGAGCTCGAAGGCGTCGATCAACGCGTCATCGAGGTCGCGGGTCTCCCACCGGAGCTGGCCGCCCTGCACGTGCATGGTGCTGTACTGCCAGGTGAGATCGACCACGTCGATGAAGTCCCAGTGATCCCAGGTGTCAGCCAGGAGGGTGCTGCCGCCGCCACCCACGGTCACGTAGGTCACCCCGCCCGACTCGCCGCGCTGGTAGCTGTGGTAGTGGCCCGTGATGACCAAGTCTACGCCACCACTCTCGAACAGCGGCACCCACGACTCGCGGGCCCCCTCAAAGCCGTCGGTGCCGTTGCCCGACACATTGGTGAAGGGGCCGTTGTGGAAGGTGACCACGCGAAAGGCCGCCCCCACGGCGGCCTCAGAGGCCAGGGCGTCCTCGAGGAAGGCGCGCTGGTTGAGCGCGCCGGGCATGTGGTCGGGCAGGATCTGCGAGTCGAGCGCCACCACGAAGACCGGCCCATACCGGTACGCGTACACGATGCCGTTGCCGGGCACCTGCACATAGGCGTAGCCGTAGGGGTGGTGGCGGTCGTGGTTGCCGCGGGCGATGAGCACGGGCGTGGTGCTGCCGAAGTCGGCCACGTCGACCAGCGGCCCCCACCACCACTCCCGCCACTCCACCAGGCGGTCTTGGTCGGAGATGATGTCACCCGGCACCACCAGCAGATCCGGGGCGCGGGCCGAGAGGTGGGCGAGGTGGGTGCGGAAGCGCTCCCAGCCCTCTTGGTTGTCGGCGAGCCACCCGATCAGCACCTCGTCGGCGTCGTCGGATGGGGCGGCCCGGAGTGTATACACGTCGCTCACGGTCTCGCCCGACCGCACCCGGTACGCCCGGACCTCGCCCGCCGACAGGTCGTCCACCTCGGCCACGTGGACGTAGTGGGTGTCGTCGACCGCGATGGTGCGCACCAGCGTCTGAACCCGGCCGAGGGCGTCCGGGGCCGACGGGTCTCCGTGCTCGACGGCGTTCCAGGCCAGGTTTCCGTCGGTCTCCCACGCCAGCCGCATGGCGTCGGTGCGGTGGTCCTGCAGCAAGGGCGCGAGCGTGAGCCCCGGCGAGGCCGGCTCGACCTCGCGCAGCCAGAGCTG
>JBDQIL010000691.1:0-3502 GCA_040264415.1 Myxococcota bacterium | reverse complement strand
GGCCGTCGTCGGTGATCAGCGTGACCGTGCGGGTGCCCGCCTCTACGTCGTGTTGGAACACCGGGGTGTAGCGAACGAAGCGCCCATCGATGATCGCCTGCGCGCGCGGGATCGAGCTGATGGTGAGGGTGCCGCGCCGGTGAACCGCAGCCGCGGCACCCTCACCATCAGCTCGATCCCGCGCGCGCAGGCGATCATCGATGGGCGCTTCGTTCGCTACACCCCGGTGTTCCAACACGACGTAGAGGCGGGCACCCGCACGGTCACGCTGATCACCGACGACGGCCGCCGGACCACCTTCTCGGTCGATGTGGCCGGCGGAGTGGACGCGCGGCGCGTGTGGTCGTTCGACGAGGGCCGGTTCATTCAGCGCTGACGTCGGCCGCGGGCGCGGGCATGCTCTCGACGAAGCGCCGCACGCAGCGCTGGATCTCGTCTCGGCTGCGTCGAAACTTGAAGATCCAGCCCCCCACTGGGTCGGCGATCTCATGCTGGCCCCCGAAGGTACCCAGCAGCAGCACCTTTCCTTCGCTCTCGGGGAAGCGCCGGTGGAGCTCCATCTGGTGCCGCAGCTCCATCACCAGGATGTACTCCGACCACGCCACATCGTCGGCCGAGATGCCCCGGCTCTGGTGGGCGCTCAGGTCGAGGCCGATCTCGGAGACCGCCTTGACCGACTTGGGATCAGCCGGCCGGCCGATGAGCCCGAGCACCCCGCCAGACCGGGCCTCGATGGGCCGACGCTGGCGCTGGCCCTCAGCCCGAAGCAGCACCTCGGCCATGGGCGAGCGGCAGATGTTGGCGGTGCACACCGTGAGGATTCGGCGGGGGACAGGATCGGTCATGCGGGGGCTCCGGTGAACGGTGGCGCCGAATCAGGATAGGCACGACGACCCCTACACAGGAGACGCCCATGGGCAACCCTACCGCCGTGTTCAACACCTCTGAAGGCACCTTCAAGGCCGAGGTCTACCTCGACACGATGCCGATCACCGCCGGCAACTTCATCAAGCTGGTCAACGACGGCTTCTACAACGGCCTGCACTTCCACCGGGTCATCCCCAGCTTCATGCTGCAGTTCGGCTGCCCCCACTCGAAGGATCCGTCCAGCGCCCGCGCGGGCACCGGCGGCCCGCCGCACGGCAACATCCCCGACGAATTCAACGATGATGCGAAGTTCTCGAACGAGGCTGGCACCTTGAGCATGGCCAACACCGGCCAGCCCAACAGCGGCGGCTCGCAGTTCTTCGTCAACACCGTGCACAACGACTACCTCGACTGGTTCAACCCGCGCACGCCGTCCAAGCACCCCGTGTTCGGCAAGATCGTCGAAGGCATGGACGTCGTGAAGAAGATCGAGGGCTTCGGCAGCCGCTCGGGTCGGGTGAGCAAGCCCATCCAGGTGGTCAGCATCGAGATGGTCGAAGGCTGAGACGCTGCGGGTCGGGCTGCCGTCAGTCGCGACAGGCCCGGCCCCCTGCGCCCCCGACCACGTCGAGGTCGGCGCAGCTCGAGCAGGCGGTGCTCCCGTTGAAGGTCAGCTCAGCCGACTGGGCTCCGTCGATCGACAGCGTGCCGTCGGGCACCGCCGGGCAGGTCGTGGCGCGCTTCAGCGACGCCGACGAGAACGAGAACGCTCCGGCCGAGCCCAGCTCGGCGGCCCCGTCCACCCGGTAGGTGTCGGTCGGGGCCTCCTCGTATCGGGCGGTGACGGTCCAGTCGTTCCAGAGGTCCTCGCGGTCGTCTGAGGGGTTCTGGCGGGCCCAGTACCCGTCGAGCTGGATGGCGGCGTTCACCTGCACGGCGTGATCGAGGGCCGCGCCGTCACCGATGACGTACAGCACGCTGCCGTGCAGCGAGAGCGCGTCGAAGCGCGGGGCGTCGATGTCGGCCTCGACGTCGAGGTCGAAGTCCCAGCGGGCGTACCGCCAGCCGCGGGCGTCGTCGTCCCACTCTTCTTTGCTCACCTCGCCGGTCCACTCGTAGCCTTGGCTGCTGCGGCAGCCGTAGGTGGTCCAGGTGGTCGTGCGGCCCACGGCCTGCACGTCTGGGCACGAGCCCATGTCGGCGACGCGGTCGGAGGTGGCCAGGTCCCACAAGAAGAACGGCACGTCGCTGGCGGGATCGTCGTATTCGAGGAACGGCACCACCTGCGAGAGCGGGCTCCACAGCCCGGCGCCGTCGCCCACCGTGAGGGTGGCGCCGGAGGCTCGCGGGGCGCCAAGGTCGGCTGCTTCGACCTGCCAGGGGCTCGCGACCCCCTCTTCGGGCTCTTTGCACGCGCCGAGCGCGCAGGCCATCAGCAGGAGCGACCGCTCGGGCGTCACTCGCACTCGGCGGCGACCGGGTAGCTCACGCTCACGCTCTCACCGGGGCCCGGGATGGCGGTGCCGTGGAAGACGATGGAGTTGGCGTCGCTGCGGTAGGTCCAGCCGTCGATCGAGTCGTTGTTGACCGACGCTCCGCCGACCTCGACGCTCAACAGCGCCAGGCTGGAGGGCTCCTCGGCGAGCGCGAACTCGATGACCATGCCGGCGGCGGCGAGCGAGATGTGCTGCAGCACCTCTTGGTAGTCGGAGGTGCAGATGCTGGCCCAGAAGCCGCCGGTCTGGTCGGTGGCGTCGATGTAGCGGCCGCCCGACGAGGCGCTGAGCGAGTTGCCGAAGAAGTCGATCTCTTGGCAGCCCAGGCCCCGGTCGCCGCAGATGGCGTTGAAGTTGACCAGGCTCGGGTCGGACTTGAGGCCGGTGAGCCAGCTCGAGAAGCTGGTGGGCGAGGTGCCCGAGCCATCGTCCTCGTCGCTGAGCACGATGATCGACAGGGCGGCCTCGGACCGGAAGAAGCCGGCGTTCGCGCCGCTCACGAGCGGCTCGGTGAGCGCGGCCTGCACCGCGGCGAAGCCCTTCTCGTCGGCCGAGCCGCTCGAGCCCTGGTCCACCTGGTCGAGGAAGGCCGTGTGGGGATCGGCGGTGGCGGGCGTGATGTAGGGGCCCTGCAGCTCACCGGCGTGCCCGGCGGTGACCATGTCGGTGGTGACCACGCCGAGGTGGTAGTCGAGGTCGAGCTGGGTCCACTCGTCGATGAAGGTGGAGAAGTTCGTGCTGACCTGGTTGAGCTCCTCGTCCATCGAGCACGAGTTGTCGACCACCCAGAGCACGTCCACGACCTCGTTGTACTCCTGGATGAAGGTCTCTTCGTAGGTGGTGTCTTCGGCGCCGAAGCCGCTCGTGGGCACCGTGACGCGGCCCTCGTCGGGGTCGTTCGACTCGACCTGCACCGAGATCTCGTAGGTGTACCAGGCGTCGGGCGTGAACTCGACGTCGATGGTGCGGGTCTCCTCGTAGGCCAGCGTGAACGGGCTCCCGTCCCATTGCAGGTTGAAGGCGCTGTTCCCAGAGCCGTTCAGGGTGATCTCGGTGACCTCGAGGTCGCCGAGGCCCTCGTTGGTCAGCGTGAGCTGGATGGGCTCGGCTGGGCAGTCCTTGGGGTGGCCTCCGAACTC
>JBDQIL010000690.1:0-3506 GCA_040264415.1 Myxococcota bacterium | reverse complement strand
CGGCGACCTTCTTGTTGATCACCACCACGCGACCATTCCAGGGCGCCGCGGCGAAGAGGAACTCCTCCATCCAGGCCGTGTCGCTGGCGTAGACCGACGACACGAGGCAGCCCTCGCCGAGCGCCACCACTTCGGCGGCCTCGGTCGCGCCGCCCGAGTACGGGAGCACGGTGGCGCACGGCCCGAAGACCTCATGCTGGTGGACCTTGGTGGCGGACCGGGCGTCGGGCGCGCGCAGCAGCGTGGGCGCGACGAAGAAGCCGGTGCCGGCGGGCACGCCCACGGCATCGACGGGGTCGGGGCCACCGCAGACCACGGTGGTCTGCTCGGCGAGCGAGGCGATGCCCGCGCGCACGTCGCGCAGCTGGGCGGCCGTCGCCACCGGGCCCATGGTGACGCCGCTCTGTTCGGGATCGCCGACGGTCACCCGGCTCAGCTCGTCGGCCAGGGCGGCGCAGGCTTCCTCCACCAGGGCCTCCGGCACCAGGATGCGGCGGATCGCGGTGCACTTCTGGCCCGTCTTCTGGCGCATGTCGGTCGAGACGTTGCGGACGAAGGTGTGCCAGACCGCGTCGCCCACCGACACGTCGGGGCCGAGCACCGCGGCGTTCAGGCTGTCGGCCTCGATGTTGATCCGGGCGCTCTGGCGGGTCACCGCCGGGAGCGCACGGAACCAGGCGCCCGTGGTGGCCGAGCCCGTGAAGGCGAGGCAGTCTTGCGGACCCAGGTGGTCGAGCAGGTCACCCGGGGGACCGGCGACGAAGCTGAACACACCCGCCGGCAACACCCCAGACTCCACCAAGATCTCGGTCATGCGGAAGGTGAGGGGGGCGGTGGCGGTGGCGGGCTTGCTCACCACCGGCATGCCCGCCAGGATTGCGGTCGCCGCCTTCTCGAAGGTGCCCCAGGCCGGGAAGTTGAAGGCGCCGACGTGGACCGCCACGCCAGGACGGGGCAGCCGCACGTGCTGGCCGATGTAGCGGGCGCCCGAGCTGAGCTTCTCGGCCTCGCCGTCGACCTGGAAGCGTCGGTCACCCAGCGCGCGCCCGAGCCGGGCGTAGTTGGCCAGCGTGCCCGTGGCTCCGTCGACGTCGAACTTCGAGTCGCCGCGGGTGGCGCCATTGCAGCGGGTCGAGAGCAGCAGCAGCTCTTCGCGGTGGGCGTGGAGCGCCTTGGACATGCCCATGAGCAGCTCGCCGCGCTGGGCGAAGGTCATGGCGCGCAGCGCGGGGCCGCCCACGGCGCGGGCGTGGGCGAGGGCCGCGCCGAAGTCGATGCCCTCCGTCGTGGTCTCGGCGATGACCGCCTCGGTGGACGGGTTGACGAGCGCACGGGGCTCGCCCTCGCCCTCGTGCCACTGGTCCTGGACGTACGACTTGAGGCGCATCATGGGGCCCTCCGGGTGTGCGGGTGCAGAGGCGCGAGGGGACCGCGCCGGTCAGGCTGGTCGCTCTAACCCCGCGGCGCCGCCGGGGCCGCGACCTCAGACCTGCTCGCCCCGCAACCGCTCGATGGCCTCGGCCGCGCCGTCGAAGTCGCCATGCTCAACCGGGCGCGGCTCGCCCAGCGCGGCCTCCACCGTGAGCCCCGCGTCGACCGCGAGCTTCATGGTCGTCGCGGTCGCGCTGAACAGCTGCCGCGAGAGCGCCACGATGAGCGCCCGCCGAAAGGGGCTGGCCACCGCGAAGTCGGCATCACGCAGCAGCTCACGGGCCCGACGCGCAGACATCACCAGCATCTTCGCCTGGCCCACCACCCGCACGCTGGCCGTGCGCGGCTGCACCGTGAGCACGCCCACGTGGCCGAAGAGCACACCGGGCATGAGCGTGGCCACCTTGTAGCGGCGCCCCTCGTCGGTCTGCTTCAAGACGTCGGCCTGCCCCTCTGCCAGCACGTAGAGGTGCTCGGAGGGGGTGCCCTCGGTGCAGATCAGCGCGTCTTTGAAGGTCTCGAGGGTGAATTCTTCGGCGAGCTTCTCGAGGTCGGCGTCGGGGACGTACGTCAGCCCAGGGACGTCGCGCAGCACGTCGATGCGGTAGCCCATCAGGCCCTCCGGCCGCCGAACATGCGGCGCAGTGCGGATCGGAAGGTGCCCTGGCGGTTGGCCACCAGCAACTCGGCGAGCTTGCCGTCGGTCACCTTGATGCGAGCGGCCAGCAAGTCGAGGACGCGCTTCTCGAGCACCTCGGCCGCCGGGCTCTCCACGCGCACGAGGTGCTGGTAGTCGGCGTACGGCAGCAGCGCGGCGACGCCCGCGGTGTCGCCCACGACGTCGGCGGTGCGGGCCTGCTGCGCGTCGAAGAACGAGATCTCACCGAAGACCGCGCCCGCCTCGAGCACCTCGACGGTCCAGGCGTGATCCTCGCGGCGGGCCTGCACCAGCGCGCGCCCCTCGACCAGCACGCCGAGGTACCGCCCCTCGGACCCCGCCCGCACGATGGGCTCGCCGGCGGCAAAGGGGTGGGGGAGGAAGGCCTGCAGCAGGCCATCGCGGGCGTCGGCGGCGACCCCCGCGAGCAGCGGCGTGCGGCCCAACAACGTCTGAAACTGAGAGGCGTCCATGGGGGCGCGATATCCCGGGGGGCCCCGGACGGGAAGCCCGCCAGACGCCCTTGCCGCCGGCCGATGCGTGGACAGGTTACCTGCACCACGGGCGTCACGCTCTGCGCGCGCCCTCTTTGACATCGCTGGCTTCCTCACCCCTTAATTTTGGGGGCGAAACGGTTTCGACGGGGTCGTGATCGTCGAGGTTGCGTGTCGAGGGCCTTTCGGAACCTCGTAAATCCTCTGATAAACAAACCAAGTGCCAACAACAACAAGCACTTCGCTCTCGCTGCGTAAAACACACCAGTAGAGCCGTCCGAACCTGACCATGCCGGGGTGACAGGTTCGGGCGTGTCACGACCCGGATAGTCCTGAAACGCGCTGTGGCGCAGCGTGGGGGGACGATAAATAACCCTTCAAGTCGCCGCCTACCAAAGCCAAGGGCCTGTCTCTTGACCTGGCTGCGGTTCGCTTTCAAGAGACTACGCACGTAGACGCCTTTGCGGAGCGGTCTCGGACGTGGGTTCGACTCCCACCGCCTCCACCACTTTTTCTCCAACGATTGCCGGCACGTACGCAACAGAGCTCCACGCTCTTGGTGCGTACGTGCCGCAAACGTGCCGCAGGTTGGCCAGCGCTGTCTTCGAGCAATGCGACCGCGTCCGCCTGAGCCTCCGGGCTCAGGTGGGCGTACCGCATGGTCGTCTTGACGTCCTGATGCCCCAGCAGCTTCTGCACCTTGTAGATGCTGGCGCCAGCGATGACGAGCTGGCTTGCGAAGCGCGGCGGTGGAACCAGCGCGGCCAGGCGCTGCACCAACCGTACGGTCTCTCGCTGCACTCGGGCTTTCGCCCCCTTCCGCTTCGCTCCAGGTCAAGGTCCGTCAGCCGCAGACCCGTTGTCCCGTCGGACCACGGCCGCTTGAACCGCAGCACCACCCCGCCGCCGGGGGCCGGCTCGAT
>JBDQIL010000689.1:0-3509 GCA_040264415.1 Myxococcota bacterium | reverse complement strand
GGGATCTGGCGCGCCCGGGCACCTACGGCCTCAACCCCCACCAGTCGCGCGGCGCCGAGGTCTTCCCGGTGCTCGCCAGCCGCGGCTGCCCGTATGGCTGCTTCTACTGCGAGGTGCGCAGCCAGGCGGCCTACGCGGCGCGGGCGCCCGACGACGTGGTGGCCGAGGTGCGGCGGTTGATGGACCGGTGGGGCGCCCGGTCGTTCTTCGTCGCCGACCCGATGTTCGCCCTGCACCGGCTCGCCGCCCTCGAGCTCGCCGCCAAGCTGGCGCCGCTGGGGGTGCGGTGGTCGGCCATGACGCGCACCGACCGCGTCGATCCCACCCTGCTGTCCGCCATGGCCGCGTCGGGCTGCTGGAGCCTCATCTTCGGGGTCGAGTCGCTCAACCCCGACGCCCAGTCAGCCATGCACAAGCGCCTCGATGTCGAGACGGTGGGCCCCGCCATCCGCGCCGCCCGCGCCGCCGGCATCGAGGTCATCGCCAGCGCCATGGTGGGGCTGCCCGGCGACACCCCCGCCGGGGTCGAGCGCACGGTGCAGGGCCTCATCGACCTCGAGCCCGACTTCGCCCAGTTCTTCGAGGTGCGGGTGCCCGCCGAGCACGCGGTGCAGGGCGGCCGCTTGGCCGCGGTGCCCGGCGATCGATTCAGCTTCGACGGCGGTCACTACATCGGCGACGCCTTCGACGGCCCCGAGCACGTCCGCCGCCTCACCCAGGCCGCGTATCGCCGCTTCTACCTGCGGCCCGGCTACCTCAAGACCCGCCTGCGGGCCGTGCGCGCCCGCCCCCGCGAGGAGCTGCGCCGCGGCCTCCAGGGCGCCCGCATCGTGGTCGACCGCGCGCTCGGAGGGGCCCGATGACCGCCGGCGTCCCCGTGCTCTTCCTGCAAGACAACGCCATCAACGAGAGCCTCGCGCTCTGCGATCTGGCCGGCGTGCTCGAGGCCGAGGGCCACCGCACCCTGCTGCTGTTGGAGGACGAGGAGCCCGATCTGGCCGGCGCCATCCGGCAGGCCGACCCGGCGCTGGTGGTGGTGCCCAGCGGCGTGGGCGGCCATGAGACCGCCCGCCGACTCGCCGCGGCCGCCCGGGCCCACGCGTCCGGGGCCACCATCGTGATGGGCGGCACCCACGCCACCTTCGACCCCACCGAGGCCCTGCGCCCCGAGGTCGACGCCGTGGTGGTGGGCGAGGCCGAGCGCCCGGTGGCCGCGCTCGCCGCGCACCTGTCGGCCGGCACCGACTGGCGCGGCGTGGGCTCGCTGGCCTGGAGCGACCGCGGAGAGCTCGTCCAGAACCCGCTGCTGGCGCCCGTCGAAGACCTCGACGCCCTGCCGCACCCCCACCGCGACCTCTACTACCGCTACCCGTTCATCCGCCGGTTCGGCTGGAAGAAGTTCAACACGAGCCGCGGCTGCGTGCACTCGTGCACCTTCTGCTGGAACCCCTCTCTGCGGCGCCTGATGCCCGATGGGGTCTCGTTCACCCGCCGCAAGAGCCCCGCCCGGGCGGTCGACGAGGTGGTGGCCCTGCGCGCCCGCCACCCCCTCACCAGCGTGCACTTCGCCGACGACCTCTTCACCGTGGGGGTGGGCTGGCTGGAGCGCTTCGCGCCCCTGTGGCGGGCGCGCGTGGGGCTGCCCTTCACCTGCTCGTCGTCGATCGAGCTGGTCACCGAGCGCAGCGTGGCGGCCTTGGCCGCGGCGGGCTGCCGAGGGGTGGCCATCGGCCTCGAGACCGGCAACGAGGTCATCCGCAGCCGCATCCTCAAGAAGACCGTCACCAACGACGACGTGCGCCGGTCGGCCGCCCTGATCAAGGGCCACGACATGGAGCTCACCACCTACAACATGCTGGCCTGCCCCGGCGAGACCCTCGACGACGCGTGGTCCACCGTGCGGCTCAACCAGGAGATCGGCGCCGACTTCTGCCGGGTCACCCTGGCCGTGCCCATCCCCCACACCGACTTCGAGCGCGAGGCCATCGCGGCCGGGCACCTCGACCCGGCCGACCTCGACGCGCGGGTCGACGCCCTGAACACCGGCCGGGCGGGCTTTCGCAGCGCGGATTCGCGGGCCTTCTCGAACCTGTTCTACCTGTTCCGGGTGGCGGTCCACCATCCTCGCCTGCTGCCGGCCATCCGCCGCGCGGTGCACCTGCCCCTGGGCCGCGCCCTCACCCCCTTCAAGCTGGCCATGGCCCTCGAAGAGCGGCGCATCAACCGACTGGGCTGGGTGGACGGCGCCCGGTACTTCCGCCACGTGGGCGACCCGAGAAAGCGCACCACCAACTACGTCACGCTGATGTAGCGGCGTCGGCGTGGCCGCCCCGCGCCGCCGACTCAGGGCGCGGCGTACCGCAGCACCCGAGCGTTGCGCTGGTCCACCACCCACAGCGCCCCATCAGGCCCCACGGTGATGCCGGCCAGCACGCCCGCGGGCAGCTGCGTGTCGAGCCAGTCCACCACCGCGCCGTCTGGGCTCAGGGCGATCAGCCGACTGGTCGCCGGGTCGCTCACGAGGATCAGGCCGTCGTGCAGGGTGATCCCGCTGGGCTGGGTGAGGGCGTCGCCGGTCTCGAGGGGCACCAGCGAGGCGCCGGTCCAGAGGTGGCGTTGGGCGGCGTCGGCGCCCGAGATGGGCGCGCCCTCGACCCCGGTGGACGGGTCGAGCGAGGCGACGTGGCCCCGCTCGGGGTCGGCGAACCACAGGCGCTCGGTCTCCGGGTCCCACGCCATGTGGGCCGGCACGCCCTCGAGGTAGCCCACCTCGCCGCACACGAAGCGGTCGACGTCGGCGTCGTTGTGGTCGGTGCCGCCGGGCTCGTGGGGCGCGGCGAAGTCGAGGCGGGTCAGGCACCCATTGTAGCCGTCGTGGATCCAGTAGACGTTGCCCGACTGCCAGGCGATTCCGCCCATGAGCGCGGGGTCGTGCACCATGTCGAGGTGGCTGGGGCGGCCGCCGTCGAAGTCGTTGGGGTCGGAGGGCCAGAGCGTGGGGCCCATGTGCAGGCTGGCGTCTTCGATGTCTGGGACGCCGTTGTCGCTGTCGTGGGCGGTGGCCAGGAAGCCCTCCTGGCCGAAGGCGAGGGCCGACGGCTGGGCCAACCAGTGGGCGCGCTCGTCTCCCTCGGACTTCCACGAGGACTGCTCGGGGGTGCCCGGGTGGGTGACGATGACCACGCCATCGAGCTGGCGGTCGACGATCCAGAGGCGGTCCGGGGCGAAGGGGTCGAAGGCGAGGTCGCGGGGCGCCATCAGGCCGCTCTCGGGGCCCACGATCTCGGTGACGTCGACGTTGGAGACCGAGTGGGTGCCGCCGCCCAGGAAGGCTACGCCGGTGACGCCCGTAGTGCCGTCGGTGCCGTCGGTGCCGTCGGCGGTGCCATCTTCGCCGTCGGTGCCGGTCGGGTCGCCGCCGGTGTCGTCGAGCACGCAGAGGCCCGATCCGTCGCGGGTGGAGCCGGCTGGGCAGGGGTCGTCGCCGCAGGCGGTGAGCGCCCCGAGAG
>JBDQIL010000688.1:0-3509 GCA_040264415.1 Myxococcota bacterium | reverse complement strand
GGCCCGGGGGCTGGTCGCCCTCTGCGAAGCGCCCGCCGCGGCGCGCGGCTACCGCTTCACCTGCCCGGCGACCGAGCCCGGCGACTTCTGCGCCGATGACGGGGTCGCGGTGCCCCGCGGCGGGCGCTTCGCAGAGGGCGACCAGCCCCCGGGCCTCGACGGCTGGACCCGTCCCCCCGCGCTCGAGCCGGTCCTGGTGGGCTGGCTCATCGGCGATCACGCCGAGATCCGCGAGCACCTGCCCATCGACCGCGCGCCGCCGCACCTGCTGCAGGCCATCATCGCCGCCGAAGACGACGCCTACTACGACCATTTTGGGGTGAACCCCCGCGGGGTGCTGCGCGCCGCGTGGGTGAACGCGCGGGGCGAGGGGCTCCAACAAGGGGCCAGCACCATCACCATGCAGGTGGTGCGCAACCTCTCGCAGCGCAAAGACCGCACGCTCCGGCGCAAGGTGCACGAGGCGCTCGCTGCGGTCGCCATCGACCGGGACCTGGGCAAAGAGGGGGTGCTCCAGATGTACCTGGATGCCCCATATCTCGGGCAGTGGGGCTCCTTCTCCATCTGCGGATTCCAGGCCGCCGCGCGCTACTACTACGGGGTCGATGCCACCGCGCTCGACCTGGCCCAGGCCGCGACGCTCGCCAGCATCCTGCCAGCGCCCGGACGCTTCTCGCCCGATCGCCACCCCGAGCGCGCCCGAGCGCGCCGCGACCGCACCCTCAACCGCATGGTCGAGCTGGGCATGGTGACGGCCGCCGAGGCCGACCAGGCCCGGGCGCTGCCCGCCGACGCCACGCCGGTGGGCCTGCCCGACCCGCGCTTCCCCGCCTACCTGCAGGCCACCCGGGCCTGGCTCGAAGACACGCTGCCCCCCGAGGAGGTCACCGGCTCCGGGCTCGAGGTGCACACCGCGCTCGACGTGGTGGCCCAGGCGCACACCGAGCGCGTGCTGGCCGAACAGTCGTCCTGGCTCGAGAAGCAGGTGGGGCGCGGCAACGCAGAGCGGCTGCAGGCCGCTGGCGCGCTGGTCGATGTCGAGACGGGGCTGCTGGTCGCCACGTACGGGGGCACCCAAGAGCTCGCCACCGACTTCAACCGCGCCACCCAGGCCCGCCGTCAGTCCGGCTCGTCGATCAAGCCGCTGGTCTACGCCCTCGCCTTCTCTCAGACCGACGACGGCGGCGAGCCGACCTGGCACGCCAACTCCACCGTGCGAAACACGCGACGGGTCTTCCCCGACACCGACGGCTGGATGCCCCGCAACGTCGGCGGAAAGTACAGCACCACCTCGACCCTCGCCATGGGCCTGTCGTGGTCCGAGAACGTCGCGACCGCGAGCCTGCTCGAAGAGCTCGGGGGGGCGCCGGCCTTCAAGAGCTTCGCGAAGGGCCTCGGCTTCGACACCACCGACTGGCGCGACGAGCTGGGCCTGGCGCTCGGCACCGGCGAGGTGTCGCCGCTCTCCATGGCCCGCTTCGTCGCGACGGTGCTCAATGAGGGGCGCCTGGCGTCGGGCCGCCCGGTGGTCTCGGCCCACGACGCAGGGGGCGCGACCCGGGTGGCCGCGCAAGCCCCCCGACAGCAGGTGCTCGAGCCGAGGGCAGCCGCCCTCACCCGGGACCTCATGCGGCTGGTGATCGAGTACGGCACCGGCGGCGCCACCCGGGCGGCCAGCGGCAAGCCGGGCTTCGGTGGGCCCGCCGTGGGCAAGACCGGCACCACCGACAGCGAGAAGGACCTCTGGTTCGTCGGCGGCACCGGCCACTACGCCGGCGCGCTGTGGCTCGGCTACGACCGACCGCAGCGCATCGGCGCGTCGGCGAGCGACCTCGCCGCGCCGCTCTGGGGCTGGTGGATGCGAGCGGTCCACGACGACCTGCCCGAGCGCGAGCTGCCCGGCCTCGACACGGTCCGCTGGCCGGTCTGCACCCAGACGGGCCGGCGCGGCAACGGCAGCTGTCGGCTCATCGGGGCCCCCTTCCTCGACCGCAGCGAGATCCCCCGACACGCCTGCGACGTGCAGCACCCGCCCCCCGATCCGACGGTCGAGAAGTACGAAGGGCTGTGGCGGCGAAAGGCCCGCGAGCAGGCCGAGGCGGAAGAGGCGGAAGCAGCGGAAGAGGACGAGCGGGGTGGCGATCCAGCCCCGTGAGCGAGCCCCGATGGGTGCAGGGCGTCGCCCCCGGGCCGCCGCGAGACTAGGGAGCAGGGGCCGCCGCCCCGGAGTCCCGCATGCACAGCCGCCGCCTTGGAACCAGCCCGCTCGAAGCCCCCGTGGTCGCCTTCGGGGCGTGGGCCATCGGGGGCTGGGCCTGGGGCGGCGCCGATGACGCCCAGGCGATCGCGGCCTTGCGCGCCGGCATCGACGCCGGCATCCGGGCCATCGACACGGCGCCCATGTACGGCTTCGGGCACTCCGAGGTGGTGGTCGGGCGCGCGCTCGCCGGGCACCCCTCGCCGGCCCAGGTCTGGACCAAGGTGGGCCTGCGCTGGGACGACGACCGCGGCGCGCACTTCTTCGACACCACCGGCCCCGACGGCGCCCCGCGCACGGTCCACCGCAACCTGCGCCCCGACAGCGTGCGCCTCGAGGTCGAGCGCAGCCTCGAGCGCCTCGGGCGCCCCGCGCTCGACCTGGTGCAGTGCCACTGGCCCGACCCCAGCACCCCGGTGGAGGAGACCATGGCCGCCTTGGCTCAGCTGCACGAGGAGGGCCTCGTGGGCGCCATCGGCGTGAGCAACTTCAGCCCCGAGCTCCTCGAGCGCAGCCGTCGCGCCCTGGCCGAGCGGGGGCTGCCGCTGGCCTCCACCCAGCCCCGCTACTCGCTGCTCGACCGCGCCATCGAGGCCGACGTGCTGCCGTGGTGCCGAGACCACCGGGTGGGCGTGGTGGCCTACTCGCCCCTCGCGCAGGGCCTGCTCACCGGAACGATCACCCTCGATCGGACCTTCCCCGACGGCGATCTGCGGGGCACTCGGCCGGGTTTCGACCGAGAGCGCCGCCGTCGCGTGCTCGACGCCCTCGATCAGGCGGGCGACATCGCGGCGGCCCACGACGCCACGCTTGCGCAGCTGGCCATCGCATGGGTGGTGGCCCAGCCCGGCGTGACCGCGGCGATCGTCGGCGCCCGCACGCCGTCCCAGGCGCGAGAGAACGCAGCGGCCGGCGAGCTCACCCTGTCGGGGGCCGAAGCCCGCACGCTCGGTGGGCTGCTCGCCGCCGTCGACGCCGACTGAGCGGGCGCCGCGGAGCAGCGCTCAGACCGCCTCGGCCTCGCAGCCCTCTTCGGAGAGGATGCCCGCCATGGCGAGCGCGGCGGAGCACCCCATGACCACCGCGGCCGATGAGACGCCGAAGAGGCCGACGATCAAGCCCACCGCCGACATGAGGGCGCCGAGGGTGGCGACCGCAGGCAGCAGGTCGCGCTGGCGAAGGGGGCTGGGGGAGCTGGCACGCATGGGGATCTCCTGGGTCGGGGCCGGGGGGCGGTCCGGTGCGCGGCGCG
>JBDQIL010000687.1:0-3510 GCA_040264415.1 Myxococcota bacterium | reverse complement strand
GGTCGGCCAGGCGGGCGGCGGGGTCGAGGGCGGGGTCCATGCGCGCGACTCCGGTCAATGCTGGGTGTGGACGACGAGGGCGACGGCGCAGAAGCCCACCGTGACGGCGCCGCTGAACAGCGCCCCGAGCACCCCCACGACGCGCAGGGCTCTGGGCCGGTGCAGGCCCAGGGTGTGCGCCGCGCTGCGGGTGCCGTGCAGCAGGTGCAGGCCCAGGGCCGCGAAGGCCACGAGGTGCAGGGCCACGTAGGCGCGCGACGCGAAGGCGGTCACCACCACGCGGTAGAGGTCGCGGTTGCCGGCGGCGTCAACCGGGACGTCGCCGAAGGTGTAGACGAACCAGAGGTCGCGCAGGTGGGTCACCAGGAAGACCAGCACGACCGCGCCCAGCAGGCCCATGCGGCGCCGGTGCCAGCGGCTGGCGGCCCCCCGTCGATCCATCACAGGCCGGGGGCCGGCCGCCCGCCGGTTGGCCACCACCACCCACGCGCCATCGGCGATGTGGAGCGCCAGCGCGGCGTAGAGCCCCCACGCGATGATCTTGATCACCGGATGGCCCGACAGCGCCGCGGCGTAGGCGTTGAACAGCGGCTGGGCCTGGTCCGGGGGGAGCAGCAGCAGGAGGTTGCCCCCCAGGTGCACGGTGAGGAAGGCACACAGGAACAGCCCGGTGAGGGCCAGGAGCGCCTTTCGGGTGACCGTGGACAGGGCCGACACGCTGCTCTCCGCGGCCTCGCCGCTGTCGCACGCCCCAGCGGGTTGCGGCGCGGGCTGGATTCCGGGCGACGGTACCAC
This sequence comes from Myxococcota bacterium, assembly GCA_040264415.1. GTDB lineage: Bacteria > Myxococcota_A > UBA796 > UBA796 > UBA2385 > M30B51. The sequence continues at coordinate 2,715 of JBDQIL010000687.1, read as the reverse complement.
CCCGGCCGTCGCCGCGCCGCGCGCCCGTGCGGCGACCCCCACCTCCCATCGCCACCGGGCTGGGCGCCACGGGGTCAGCCAGGAGGCGTCGAAGTCGAGCTTCGGCGGGGTCGAGCGATGGTGGACGAGCCGATGACGACGTTCGGGCTCTCGCGACAGCCCGCCGTCACGGGCAGGGGTCGTTCTCCTGGCCCGGCGTGCCCGGCTCGCCGCCGTCGGTGATCACCGAGGTCTGGGCGCACCAGTTGGCGAGCACGTCGTTGTTGTCGCTGTCGAGGAAGGCGGGGTCTACCCCCGTGGCCTTGCCGGTCTTGACCCACGCGGCGTCGTACTCCAGCCGATCGATCTCGGCGCCATCGGGCCGCACCAAGACGATCTCGTCGCCGCTGTTGCCAAAGGCCATGCCCGGCGGCGGCATCTGCGGGCGGTAGAACTCGGCGTCGCAGCCATGCACGCCGCCGTTGTAGGTCGGATCCATCTCGGCACAGACGAGGAAGTAGCTGTGCGGCGGGATGATCATCGACACGTCGATGTCCCAGGTGTCGTAGTCGTCGTCGCGCAGCGTGTAGCCCTGGATCTCGATCCGCGAGCCCGACGTGTTGTAGAGCTCGAACCACTCTCCGGCTGTGTCGTAGACCACGTCGGGGTCGACCATGAACTCGCTGAGCACGAGGTCGCCGGGCTCGGCGTCGATGCCGGGCTCTTCGGTCGCTGGCTCGCCGGTGTCGGTGGGGTCGGCGGCCCCGATGACGACCGAGACGGCGTCGTCGCCGGACTCGCCGTCGCGGTCGGTGGCCGTCAGGGTGATCTCGTGCGTGCCCTCTCGCAGCGCGCTCGTGATGAGGGCGGAGCTGCCGTCTGCGCTGATGGCGCCGGGCAGCGCGCCGTCGAGGTCGCTCGACCACGCCATCTGCAGGTCGTCGGCGGCGGTCGACAGGTCGTCGGCGACGCCCTGGAAGGCGACCGTCTCGCCCACGGCGAAGGTGACGCCGTCGTCGGGCGTGGTGATGCGCACCACCGGCGCGCCCGTGGGGCCCAGCACCGCCACCGTGACCCACGCCTCGGCCATGTCGCCGTCGCTGTCGCGGGCCGAGAGCCCCACGAGGTGGCGGCCCACCGACAGCACCGCGGGGTCGAGGGGGACCGACACCAGCCCGGCCTCTCGAGTGACCTCCGGCGACCAGGGCGCGTCGTCGAGCGTCCACGACAGGGCCAGGTCGGCCGGCGCGTCATGCTCGTCGGACACCGCGCCGTCGAGCTGCACCACCGGTCCATCCTGGCGGAGCGGCGGGTCGACAGCGTCCAACGACACCGTCGGCGGAGACGGGATCCGAGAGATGCCCTGGTCGAGCTGACAGCCAGTCAGGCTGCCCGCCAGGAGGGCCGCGACGAGGGGAGGCGAGGGCATGGGGTCCTGGTGCAGCGCGGGGCTGTCGCCAGTCTATCCGGCAGGCCCGGCGGTTGCGACTGGCCCTGCCTCGACGAGCGCATGGCCGCGCGCTCGCCGGGGCTGCGGTCGGTCTCCTCCCGTCGCCCTCGCCATCCCGCCCGACCCGGCGCTGCTCGAGGTGACCACCGTGACCCGGTCGGTCCGCCGCGGAGAGTCGTTGTCGAACGACCAGCCCGATGCGTCCAGCCCCGCCCGGGCGTCGCCCGACAGCCGGTCGGCTGCCACGTCGGCGCCGCTCGCGACCCTCGGGTGTGCGGGGGAGGACGACACCGATAGCAGGACCGCTCAGCACCACCACGCGGGCGACGAGACCTCGCCGGTGGAGTCTGGGAGAGCGCAACATGGGGTCACTTCGGCAGCTCGGTGCGGCGCTGGCCTTGAGCCTGACCAGCACGGTGGCAAGGGCAGCGACGCCGGATGCGAAGGGCTGGGCCGACGACCTCGACGCCCTCCTCGCGCAGATCGAGGCCACTCACCCGAACCCGCACCACACGACGTCAAAGGCCGCTCTGGATGTCCAGACCTCGGCCTACCGGAAGGCGCTGCCCGGCATGAGCGAAGCAGAGCGGGTCGCAGGCATGGCGCGTCTGCTCGCCGCGATCGGCGACGGGCACACGTGGATGCCCATGCACGCGCTGCCGTTCGCCGACATCGCTCCCGGTCCAGGGTTCCACTCCCTGCCGGTCCGGTTCGAGCTCTTCGATGACGGCCTCTTCATCGTCGGTGCGCACGACCCGTCGGTCGTCGGCCGGCGGGTGGTGGCCATCGGCGACGTGCCGGTCGCAGAGGCGATCGCTCGCACGATGGAGCTCCTCCCGCGCGACGCGACCCACTTCTCGCAAGAGCTGGCCCCCGAGTGGCTCATGCAGGCTGAGCTGCTCGTGGCCCTCGGCCTGGCGGAGACCCCCGATGCGGTCCGTCTCGCGTTGACCGACGGCGTGACGACACAGTCCGTGGGCCTGTCCCCCTTGCCAGATGGAGCCGTCTTCGATTGGCTCTATTCCATGGACGGCGGCCCGAGAGGCGTCGACTCGACCTGGTACAAGGCCAGCTCTGATGAGCCAGTTTGGCAGGCTCCGTTCGAAGCGCCAACACGGCTGGTCCCGCTCGTCGGGGGAGGGGCACAGGGCGATCGCATCTAATCACCGAGGATCTTCAGTAGATATCGGTGATCCCACCCCGCTCGGAGCCGCTTCGTCTTGATGCCGCGTTTCGCCGAAGTCTCCAGCTTGAGGAGGTTGAGCGCGAGCTTGCGGACCATGCCG
>JBDQIL010000686.1:0-3511 GCA_040264415.1 Myxococcota bacterium | reverse complement strand
GTGGTCGACCCCTCCGATGCCTCGGCGCTGCGGCGAGCGATGGCCCGGTCCGGGGTGGCGATCGGCGAGGCCCCGGGGGCCGTAGGGATGGTCGAGGCGCCCAACCGCTCGGTCTGGCTGCGCGATGCCGGACCGAGCGGTTGGGCGCCTCGACCATCCCTACGGCCCCCGGGGCCTCGCCGATCGCCACCCCGGACCGGGCCATCGCTCGCCGCAGCGCCGAGGCATCGGAGGGGTCGACCACCACCACCACCCGGGTCGCGGGCAGCGCGGCCTTGACGATGGCCAGGGCCACCGGGTCGAGGTCGGGGTCGGCCGGCCAGGTGAGCGCGAGGGCCTGGCGGGTCGTGAACTCGCCGGGCCAGGTGACGGGCGCTTCGGGCAACGGAGAGGGCCCGAACACGGCGGGGTCGGCGGCCCGCAGCGCCGCGAAGTGGCGCGCGAGGCGGTCGGCCTCGACGGCGCTGGTGGAGCTGGGCGGCGCGCAGTCCCCCCACGCTGGCGCTTCCGCCCCGTCGGGGGCGATCGGCACGATCGGAGCGGCGTCGGCGAGCGCGGCGAGGAGCGCGCCCATCCAGGGCAGGTGCATTCCGCAGCCGTAGCCCACGGGCGCCAGGCGGGGAGCCTCAGGAGGGTGGATCTGGGCGCGGTTCGCGAAACATCACGCTCATGCGGGGGCCGCTCGTGCGCCGCGCCTTGGGCACCCCATGGCGCCAAGACCGCTGGCAGCTCCCCCCCATGATCAGCAGATCGCCCCAGCCGAGCGTGTAGTCGACGCTGCGCCCCTTGCCGACGGGCTGCAGCCGGAAGCGTCGGGGCACCCCGAGCGACAAGATGGCGACCACGCAGTCGTCGATGGCGTCGGGGCCCACCCGGTCGCCGTGGGGGGCCACGCTGTCTCGGCCGTCTCGGTACAGGGCCAGAGACACGGAGGTGAGACAGCGCCCCGTTCGGCGCGTGAGCGCCGCGGCGATGTCGGAGAGCAGCGGGTGGCCGGGACCGTGCTCGGGCACGCGCGCCACCAACCGCGGCACATCAACCGTCTGGCCGAACATCTCGCGGGTGCGGTGCTGCCAGTCGGTGGAGGCGTGCAGGTGGTCGAACACGGCCTGGTGCCCCTGCAGCCACCCCGGCTGGTGCGCCACCCAGGCGCCCTCGCCGAGGTCGCGCTGCTGGAGGCCCGAGAAGTCGGCATCGCAGGCCGGCGCTGCGGCGCGATGGAAGAGGGCGAGCTGCGTTTCCATGGGCCACAGGATACTGTACAGATGTTCAGCTCGCAAGGTCCGCGCGTCCGATCCGCTGCGCGCTCGGCCGAGCGAGGCATTATCCTGCACCCCGCGTCCACCCCGACGCCCCGCGCGAGGCCCCCATGATGCTCGTTCTGCTCAGTCTGGCCGCCCATGCCGCCGTTCCGGCCGCCGGAGACCTCGTGGTCACCGAGATCATGGGAGCGCCTTCCTGCCAGTACAACGAATGGTTCGAGCTCTACAACCCCACCGGCGACGAGATGGAGCTGGCCGGGTGTGTGCTCGGCCTCGAGAACCCGTCGAGTGGATCGTCGACCGAGCACACCGTCACCGGCAGCCCCACCATCGGAGCGGGCGCATACGGCGTCCTCTACCGGTCTTCGGCCTCCTGCGGCGACGTCACCTGCGTCGATGCCTCGTGCGCGACCCCCACGACCTACAAGTACGCCTCGCTGCAGTTCTCCAACGGCGATCCCCGCGTGCTCACGGTCACCTGTGGGGGCGTCGAGATCGACCGGGTCACCACCGAGCTCGACCAGTTTCGGTGTGACGACGGCACCTTCGGCAGCTGCTCGGTGCAGCTCGACCCCGCCAACCTCACCGCGGCCGGCAACGACGACGCCACCGTCGAGGGCGCCTGGTGCCCCCCCGACGCCACCGACGTCTACACCGATGCCCACCCCGACACGGCCGAGAACCGACTCGCGCTGGGCACACCGGGCGCCCCCAACCGCTGCGGCGACGGCGGCGAGAGCGGCAGCACCGACGGCAGCGACGGCACCGATGGGAGCGACGGCACCGATGGTAGCGACGGCACCGAGCCCCTCGAGGTGCCCGCCGACGTCTGCGTCTCGGGCGATGTCGTCATCACCGAGCTCATGCCGGCCCCGAAAGACTCGGGCTACAACGACGAGTGGATCGAGGTGCTCGGCACCGGGGCCGACTGCGACCTGCACTCGTGCACCCTCGAGACCCGCTTCCTCGACGGCGAGGGAGAAGAGGTCGTTCGCACCGTGGTGATCGACGCCGCCACCGAGGGCGCGCGGGTCGCCGGTGGCGCCTACGCGGTCCTCTTCGGCGGTCCGGCGGCTGTCGAAGGCACCGGGAGCCCGGTCACGTGGACCTTCGATGACGGCGTCACGGCCTCGTCGATCTACAACTACCGGCAATCCGACCTCAGCCAGCGCAGCAGCGCGGGCACGGTGGCCATCACCTGCGACGGGGTCGAGCTCGACCGGGCCGCCATCGACTGGGAGTCGGTGGATGAGGCCCTGACCGCCGACTGCCCCGATGGCGGCTGCTCGCTCAACCTCGCGCCGGGCGCCGACTCGACCGCCCAGAACGACGTGGCGTCCGACTTCTGCGTGCCGGCCGACGGCCCCGACAGCCGCGCGACCTACATCGACCCCGGCACGGGCACGACCTACACCATCCGGGCCACGCCCGGGCGCGAGAGCCAGTGCCCCTTCTACGATTGGCCCGGAGAGGGCGACCTCGCCTTCGTCGAGCTGATGGGCAACGCCTCGACCGGCACGCCGGAGTGGTTCGAGCTCTACAACACCACGGGCGGCGACCTCGAGGTCAACCTCTGCCGGCTCTACCGTGAGAAGCTCGACTACGACGGAAATGTAGAGACCACGTCGGGCTACCTGTTGGCCGACGCCGAGTCGATCACGGTGGCCAGCGGGGCCATCCGGGTGTTCGTCAAAGACCAGTGCCTCGTCACCGACGTCGAGGCCGACAGCGAGGCCGGCGCCGAGTGCCTCTATGACGAGGTGATCTACGGCTCGGTGGCGCTCACCGCCGACCAGGACGAGCGGCTCGAGCTGTGGTGCCCCGGCCCCGATGGCGGCGAGGTGCTGGTCGATCGCGTCGAGATCAACTTCGACGATCAGGACGCGCCGCGGGGCTTCTCGCTGATGCTCGACCCCGCGCGCATCGACGCCGACGCGGCCGTGGCCAACGACGACCGCGACGCCTGGTGCCTCGCCTCGCCCGACCAGGAGCTCACCGAGCTGCGGGTGGGCGAAGACGCCACCGACCTGCAGTGCACCTACGGCACCCCGGGTGAGCCCGGCGAGTGCTTGGTGGGCGTGGTCACGCTGCCCGAGGGCCCCCGGTGGCTGTGCAGCAGCGGCGGCTCGTCTCGGGCCGGCTGGCTCGCCTTGCTGGCGCCGCTGGTGGTGGTGGGCTGGCGGCGGCGGCGCTGACGCTCGGGTAGAGAGAGCGGGCCCCCCGGCCTGGATGCGCCGTGTCCCCTGTCC
>JBDQIL010000685.1:0-3513 GCA_040264415.1 Myxococcota bacterium | reverse complement strand
TGACGTTGACCGTACAAACTTGACGTCGCCTTCGTGATTTGGCGAATTCAAAATCCCCGAAGTATCAGAAAGAACCCCGCCGACCACAGACCTTCAGGTCTCGAGGCGGCATCGAGGCTCGGCCGTTGGGGCGTGCGGTAGCCGCACAACTGCTTATTTTGGTCTAGACGGGCGATTTGCGGCCTCAGGACGCTGATTTCCGTCGGCGCCAACCTACAAGACGGGCTGAACACCGAGATTTCGGCCACGAACTGCCTCATTGGTAGGTGGGACATACCCACCTCCCGGAAACCCGGGTGACCCGCGTCAGCGGGAAAGCCGACCAATGAGAAACCCCGCAACTCCTTGGACCCCGTACGCACGCACACCCGACGCTCACCGAGAGAAGATGGGCCCATGGCGGTTCGTTCAGCCGCCGGGCCTCGAGCCGCTGAAGAACAAGTACGTCGCCCGCCTCCTGACCGCAGACCCTGACCCGAAGGTTCCGGCTGAGCAGCACATGAAGAGCATCGCCATGTCCGCCTTCTTGTCGGGCTGGCCACGGGAACACATCGAGGGGATTCTTCTGGAGTCTCCAGTCTTCGGTCCTCGATTGCGGCGGGAGCCAGAGGTACTCGCTGACCTACTCCGCGATGCGCGCGCCCGTGCAACTCCCGAACAGGTTGACATCTACGTCGAATACTTGGAGGCAGATATTGCCGCCGCTCGCGACGCTGCGCAAGCAATTAGATGGCAGTCGACTGAGAAGATTCGCGTTAGCAGTGCGGCAACGACAATGGTTCTGCTTGCCATTCTTACCATTGCCGACGCGGCAAAGACCACGACTGACCTGCACCTCGCCGTGCGAGCCCACGAGAATGTTCGACGGCTTGAGGTCGCGGTGCACCATCCCGGCGTCGTGGGCGGCGGCGATGGCCTCGGCGGCAGCGAGCACGGAGCGCACCAGCACCCGGCGATCTGCCGGGGCGCGGACCGCAGCGGCCACCTTCGCGAGGGTTCGGCCGCGCACCAGACGCATCGTGTAGAAGGGCCGCCCATCCGCGGTCTGCCCGATGTCGTGAACCGCCACGATGGAGGGGTGCTCGAGCCGGCTGGTGATGGCCGCTTCGCGGGCCAGCCGGGCCGGCCCGCCAGCTCGGGCAGCAGCTCCTTGAGCGCGACGTCTCGGCCCAGGTGAAGGTCGCGGGCGGCGTGCACCATGCCCATCCCGCCGCGCCCCAGCAGCGCCCCGACGACCCGGTACGTCGTCGGGGCGACCTCGGCAGGAGGCTCGGCGCTCCCGGGGCCGGGGTCGCTGAAGCCGCCAAGGCTGGGCTCGTCGTCTGGCCAGGGCATGAAGACGGGTAAGCGCCCCGCGGGCTCCACGGGAGGGGCCGGAGAGGGTCCAGAGGGGGTTCGCCCGGCGTCCCCCGGGGCGAATCAGGCAGCTCCCCCTGCAGGTTTGACGACCCGTCGCATTTACATTCTCGCGAGCTCCTCGTTCCTCTGGCTGACGGCGCAGACGGCGCAGACGGGACCGACGGGACCGACGGCGCGGACGGGACGGATGGCACCGACGGGACGGATGGCACCGACCCGGGCGACCTACACGATCCCTATGTGGGCGTCTACAACGGGTCCTCCGACGGGACCGTCTACACGTTCGCGGACGGCTCACCCATCAGCGACTGCTCCGACGCGGGGCAGATTCACGTGCTCGAGAGCGGGGTGGTCGACCTCAACCTGTCCTGCCTCGACGTCCCCATCTCCGGGACCGGCAGCTTCGTGGACGCGGACACGGCGACAGGGACCGCCGACGCAGGCACGATCGCCAGCAGCATCCCCTTCTCGATGGACCTCGCGCCAGGCGATGGCGGCCAGATGGGGGTGACGCTGATCGCAGAGGCGGTGGGCAACCTCGGTGGCACCGAGGTCCGCATCGACTACCGCTTCGACGGCCTGCGCTGAGCCTCGACGGCCGGGCCCGCGCTCGGTCAGTAGAGCCCGGCGTCGCGCAGCTGCTCGATCAAGACGTCGGTGCGCTGGGGAAAGAACGCGTCGGTGAGCCGCTGGTACTCGGTCGCCCACTCGGCGTCGCGGGTGTAGGGCGTGGCCCGCTTGGCGTCGCCCCAGCGGGCGCTCTCGGCGACGACCGCGTCGAAGATCTCATCTGCGCGCCGGTCGTAGCGGTCTCGCGCCGCCGCGGGCGTGAGCGCGCCTGCGCCGGTGAGGTGCAGCGCGGCGCGGGCGGCGTAGCGCGCCCGAAAGTCGGCGTTGTCGCGCAGACGGGCGTAGACGTGGCTGGCGCTGCCTGGTACATCGACGTCGATGTTGATGTGGTCGTCGGCGTTCCAGAGGCTGTATTCCATGTCCCAGACGAAGAACCGGAAGCGCTCGCCCTCGACGCGCCGGCGCACGCCGCGCATGTTGTTGTGTTGGAACTGCTCGGGCCCGTCGCGGTTTGCGGTGTACTGGTGGATGAGCATGTAGTCGATGAGGTCGTCGAGATCGATCAGCTCGGCGACGGCCTGGTAGTTGGCGTCGACGGTCAGGTCTGCGTCGGAGAGCGCCACCAGGCGCAGGTAGGCCTCGAGGTCGCCGTCGATGGCCTCGTTGGTGGACGTGCGCCGGTTGATGGCGTCGTATTCGTCGGCGTCTCCGCCGAAGCGCTCGGCGCCGAAGTCGGCGTCGGGGCGCTCCACCGCCATGTACAGGCCCCAATACAACCCGTTCAGGAAGAGGTGAACATACGCCGCTCGCCCGTCGGCCTTGCCCATGTCGCGGGCCGTGTCGCGGGCGAAGGCGTCACGGATGTACTGCGACTGCTCGGGATCGCGGAAGTCTTGCCACCCCCGGCTGCCCTGGCTGCGGAGCACGATGCTGTCGAATCGGTCGACCGGGGCGTCATCGAACAGCGAGTACGAGAGCTTGCTGTCACCGTAGTCTCGGCGAAACTCGAGCCGGAAGCTGTGCTTCTTTGTGTTGCTGTGGGGTCGCCACCCGTAGCCGTGGATGCGCAGCCCGCAGTCGGCCTGCATGCCGCTCCCGTCGGGCTCGAGCAGCTCCATGCTGGTGGCGCGCTCCCAGGCCGCGCCGCGCTGCGTGCTGTGCACGTAGATGCCGTCCTCGGCGCCCCACAGGTCGTCGGGCGGCAGCACCAGCGACAGCGCCGGGATGGCGCGCAGTCCGGCCACGAGGTCGGCCTGGTACGCGGGGTCGTCCACCACCTCCGGGTCCATCTCGTAGTCTGCGGAGATGGGCGCCTGGGACAGGCCGTCCCAGGTCTCGGGCAGCCCGTCTGGCGCCGCCGGCTGGTCCAGCACGTCGTCCATCGACAGGTAGGTGGCGGTGGTCACCCGGCTCGATCGCCAGCCGTCGCGCACGGCGATGGCGCGCAGCACGGCGCTCCCGTCGAGGTCGAGGGTGGCGGTCGCGGCGTCGACCGCGGTGCCGTTCTCTGCAGAAGGGCGCGTGCCGTCGAGGGTGTAGATGAGCTGGGCGCCGTCGGTGGGGGTGGACAGCGCGACCTGGGTG
>JBDQIL010000684.1:0-3514 GCA_040264415.1 Myxococcota bacterium | reverse complement strand
GGGTGGCCGGGAAGCGGCACCCAAGAAGGAGCCCACGATGGCCCGTATCAAGAAGGCGCAGAACCGCCGCACCCGCACCCGCAAGCTCTTCAAGCGCAGCAAGGGCTTCTTCCTCGCTCGCCGGAACACCCGTCGCCAGGCCCACGAGGCCGTGATGAAGGCCCGGCGCAACGCGTTCATCGGCCGGAAGCAGAAGAAGCGCCAGTACCGCGCGCTCTGGATCCAGCGGATCAGCGCTGCGCTGATGCAGCACGAGCTGAACTACAGCCGGTTCATCCACGGCCTGAAGCGGGCAGGCATCGACCTGAACCGCAAGCAGCTGTCTGAGCTGGCCATCCACGACCCTGCCGCTTTCGGTCAGGTCGTCTCGCAGGCCCAGGCCGCGCTCGCCTGAGCCGGGCACCGTCCAGGAGCCCCATGACCCGCACCGCACTCCTCCCCCTCGCCCTCCTCGCCAGCCTGGCGTCGGCTGTGGGCTGCAGTCAAGACGACGAGATCGTCTACGAGCAGTTCAACGCCACCGACGACACCATCGAGGTCGAGGTCGGGGTGGAGGAGTTGCTGCCGGCTCGAACCGAGTCGCTCTACAGCAGCACGGGCGAGGTGGTGGTGGGTGAGGTCACAGTCGATCCGGGCGGCGGCCCGATCGGCACGAACCACGACATCGTGGTGATCGTGACCAACGAGGATCCAGACTACTGGGCCTCGGAGATCGATCGCGTCTCGGTGCGCACCTCGCCGCCCGACGACGCCCGGGCCATCGCCGAAGACGAATACGATCTCGAACAGGACAGCGCCTCCGAGGGCTATTGGAAGATCACCCTCGAGAGCGTCGGTGACCCCGGTGAGGTTCGCACCGACACCTTGACGGTGCGTCTCTGGCGGATCGATGAGGCGGCGATGGCTGCTGAGGCCGCCGACGAAGAGACCACCGATGCTCGGTGAGTCTGAGTCGCCCGAGGTGGTGCGGTCCGACGCCCCCGCGGTCACCCGCGCGCGGCTGGCCGACGCCCTGCACGCGCGCCTCGGGCTGACCAAGAAGGACTGCGCTGGCCTGGTAGACGACGTGCTCGATCTCCTCGAAGAGGGCATCGTCGAAGATGGGAAGGTCAAGCTCACCGGCTTCGGCACCTTCCAGGTGCGGGAGAAGCGCAGCCGCAGGGGGCGCAACCCTCACACCGACGAAGACCTCACCATCAAGGCGCGGCGGGTGGTGACCTTTCGGCCCTCGCAGCTCTTGCGCGCCGCGCTCAACGCGGAGCGATAGCGCCGAACCTCTCCGGGAGTCCGCGTGGCCAGCAAATCCGACAACAGCAGCAAGTCGCGCCGGGGCGGGCTCGGCGGCCTGAGCGGGCGGGCCCTCGCGGCCGCAGAGGCGGCCCGCGCCGCCGGAGAAGGCGAGCTCGACGACGAGCCCCTCGCCGCGCCAGCGCCGGCCGACGAAGAGGCCGACGGTCCGGACGGTCCTGAGGGCGCTGACGGCGCCGAGATCCCCGACAAGCTCTACTTTCGAATCGGCGAGGTCGCTCAGCTGGTGGGGGTGGACGCGCACGTGCTCCGCTACTGGGAGAGCGAGTTCCGCATGAAGCCGCACCGGTCGGCCTCCGGGCAGCGCCTCTACCGCAAGACCGACCTGTCGCGGTTCCTCCGAATCCGACACCTGCTCCACGACGAGGGCTACACCATCGCGGGTGCGCGTCGGGTGCTGGCCGGTTCGGGCGAGTCCACCGGCGGGATCGATCCCACCCAAGTGAAGGCGGCCCTCGATCAGCTCGCGACGTTGCGGGGAAACATCCAGGCCTTCCGAGACGACATGGAGCTCGAGCTCTGAATGGGTGCGAAGCGATCGTGCTTCGGGGCTTGCACCAGCGGGGTCGAGTCAATAAGCCGCAGGGGCCTCATCGGGGAGTAGCGCAGTCTGGTAGCGCACTTGACTGGGGGTCAAGGGGTCGCAGGTTCGAATCCTGTCTCCCCGACCATTTACGAAAGGCATCTTGCCGGTGGGCCCCCAGCCCACCGGCTCTTTCGTTGCTGAGATCATCGCTGGATTCGGGCTGCCGCGGCGTCTCGCGGCTCCGAGCGGCTCGCCGGCTCGCCGCCCGTCGGGCCTTCGGCCGGCCGCCTTGCCCCTGTCTCCCCGAGGACGACCGAACGGCGACGTGCCGGAGGATCCGTACCCCACCTGCGCTTTCGTCGCTGGGGGTCCGGCTCCCCAAAAACGGCCGGTCACTTCACCGCTTCGACGTCATGGAGAGGGTGGAAACCCATCGGGGTGGTGTCGCCATGCTGCTGTCGTCTGCGCTCCTCAGCGTCGCTGTGGGTGCCTCCGCTCCGCTGATTGACGTCGGCGTCGAGGTGGTGGCAGGCTGGCAGCCCGCGGGGCTGCGGCTCGAGGTCGAGGCGCCGTGGCTCGGCGCCGACCAGCGCATGGAGCTGGTGGACGACGGCAGCGTGCCGGGCGACATCGCGGGCGACCACATCTACAGCGGGCGGTGGGTCGGGCCGCCGGTCCGCGACCTGCCGCTGCGCCTGTTCGCGTCGGCCGACGGGCTCCCCCGAACGGAGATCGCGACCCGCGCGGTGCCGCTCGGCCTGGGCTCCAACCGGGTGGTCTGGGCGCTGGAGTTCGACGGGCACCCCTGGGCACGCCCGGTCGCTCTGGCCTTGGCCCCGACCCACATGGAGATCGCAGAGAGCGTCGTGCAGCTGTCGGCTTTCGGTTGGATGGGATTTGCGCTGGTCTACGTCTCGTGGCTGGTCCAGCACGTCGTGCCGCGACGCCGCCGCCGCAGATGATGACGCCCCCGCGCTGGGCCGCTCCGTTGTTCTTCTTTGCAGTGGCGGTGGCTTGGTCGTGGCCCGCGCTGACGTCACCCGGGCTGTTGGGGCGCATGCCCGACGCGGCTGGCACCGCTTGGTTCATCTGGGCCTCGCCCCGCCTCCGGCCGGGCCTCGACGACGTGTGGACTGGCTGGCCGGTCGGCGCGCACTACGGCCGGCCCGACAGCTACAGCCTGCTGCTCTGGGGTGGGCTGCTGCAGGGCGTCGAGCCAGCCCGGGCGCACGCCTGGCTCGGGCTGGTCGGGCCGGCGGTGTCGGGCTGGGCGGCCGAGGCCTTCGCCCGCGCCACCGGCGCGCGGGCGCCGTGGTCGTGGCTGGCCGGGCTGGCCTTCGCCTTCTCGGGGTTGGGCAGCTCGGCCCTGCTGGAGGGCTACAGCTACCACCTGCTCGACCCTTGGCTGCCGCTGCTCGGGCTGTTCTGGTACCGGGCGACCCAGCCGGGGGGGCGCCCGTGGCACGGCGCGGTCGCAGGCTTGTGCTTCTTGGCCTGTTTGGCCACCACCGCCTGGCTTGCGTTGGCGGCCGCCCCGCTGGTGGTTGGCCTGTGGGTGGGCAGCCGCGGGTGGCGCGAGTCGGGGGCCAGCTGGCGGCCGATTGGGGCGGCCGCGTTGGTGGTGGTCCCCGCGCTGGTCGGGTTCTTGGTGCTCTTCAACGCGGGCGGGTGTTTGTGGGG
>JBDQIL010000683.1:0-3515 GCA_040264415.1 Myxococcota bacterium | reverse complement strand
CTCGATCCCCTGCGCCGCGACGTGCAGCAGTGGGAGCCCGTCTTGCTCGCGCCCACCCTCCCCGCGCCGCGCTTCGAGCTTCCGGCTGCGTCTCTTCGGCACCCGGTGTGGCAGGTGGTCCGCCGCTTGCTGGCCGCCGGGCTGGCGGGGCTGCTGCTCTGGGCCGCCGCGCGCCGAGCGCGGCCATGAGCCGCGCCACGCCTTGGGCGGCCGCAGGCGTGTCCGCCGCGGTGCTGGGCATCGTGTGGGTGCGGTGGAGTCGGCACCCCCTCGAGGCCTACGGAGACTCGGCCGCCCACCTCATCGAGCACCTCGCCCGCTTCCGGCTGCTCGCGCGGCTCGAGGGCGGCCTCGACGGGGGGCCGCTCGCCTGGCTCGTCGCCCTCGACGGCCTGTACCCGCCCGGCTTGCCGCTGGTGGAGGCGGCCTTCGGGGCTGTGGTGGGCCACGCCCCGGAGCGGGTGGTGCTGCTCGGGATCGGTTGGGCGCTGCTGCTCTGCCTCTCGGTCGCCGAGGTGACCCGACGGCTGGGTCCCCCCGGCTCGGCCCCCCTGGTCTTCGCCGGCGTGGCCCTCATCCCCGCTGTGCAGGGCGCGGCCCTTCGCAGCTACTACGATCTGCCCATGACCGCCCTGCTGTGAGCGGCTGTGGCGGCGCTGTCGGGCCCGGGGCGCCGCCGCGCGGCGGTGGGCGCCGCGCAGCTGCTCGGCGCGAGCCTGGTCAAGTGGACCGCCCTGCCCTTTGGGCTGGCCATGCTGTTCGGCCTCGCGGTCACCCTCGACGGCGCGGGTCGCCGCCGGGTCGCGGCGGCCGCGCTCCTCTGGGCGGCCGGCGTGGCCGCGCTGCTGCTCGCGGGCATGGGCTCGCTGTCCACCATGGGCGGCGCGACCTTTCAGCCGCCCCCGGGCGTGGCGGCCTGGACCGGGGTGGACGGCCTCCCCGCGCCGCTCTCGGGCTGGTTGGGCGCCGCCGCCGCCCAGGTGGCGGTCACCGACGGCGACCGGCTGGCGTTCTATCCCGCGCGGCTCGCCACCTCGGTGCTCTCGCCCGTGGGCGCGCTCGTGGTGGCGCTCGGGGGCGCCGCCTGGCTGCTGCGCGGGGCCCCCGCCGGCGCGCTGGTGGCCGCCACGGCGCTGGGCCAGCTCGCCTTCCTCCTGTTGCTGGTGCCGCCCCTCGACGACCGCTTCCTGCTCACCGTGGCCCCCGGGCTCGCGCTCGCGGCCGGCGTGGGCTTGGCGGGACGCCCCCGGCTGTCTGCCCTGGCCGCCGTGGCGCTGCTGCTGGTGAGCGCGGATGCCCACCTGCGGGCCCCCGTCGATCCCACCCCTGCGGTGAACCCCGGGGCGCGTTCGGCGGCCCTCGAGGGGCGGTCGTGGGTGGCGCGCGGGGGCCTCTCCTCCTCCATCGACCGCCGCGGGTGGAGCCGCACGACCGACCTCGTGGCGCACCGCGGGGCCCTCGAGGCGCAGCTGTGGGATCGCCTGCGCGGCTGCGGGGGCGGGGGCGTCGATGGACCCGAGGCGGTGCTGCTCGCGGCCGGTGACCTCAACCGGTGGACCCTGCGGCGGCTGCGCGACGAACGCGCTGGCCGCGACCCCGCGGTGCGCTGGCTGGGCGAGCCTGGCGCCGATCGCCGCGCCCGGCGGCTGTGGGTCCAGCCCGAGCCCGCAGACGCGTGGGGCGGCTCCCCCTCGCCGCCGGCTGGGTGGCGTCTGCTCGAGGCGGTGCGCGACCCGGACGGGGGGCCCGGTGTGACGATCTGGGCGCCGCCGGGGGCCCCCCCGTGCGGCTGACCCCGCGACCCTCGACGCGCCACGGCATCGTGTGAAGGCTCCTCCCTGGAGGTCCCCGTGCTGTCCCGACTGCGTCGCCTGTTCTTTGGCGCGGCTGCCCCTGCCCGCGCCGCCGCGCCGCGTTCGGTCGCGCCCGGCCCGGCCGCCGCGTCGCCCGGCCCCGCGGGGATCGGCCAGCGCCTCGGCGTCCCCGAGCCCGAGGGCGCCCGCGACCTCGTGCTCTACAAGTTCGACGCGTGCCCCTTTTGCGCTTGGGTGCAGCGCGTGGTCGCGCAGCTCGAGCTGCCGGTGTCCATGCGGGACACCCGGGCCGACCCCGCCGCCCGCGCCGAGCTCTCTCGCCGCACGGGCGGCTCGCAGGTGCCCTGCCTCTTCATCGACGGGCAGCCCCTGCTCGAGTCGCGCGACATCATCACCTGGCTCGAGGCCTACGCCGCGGCCTGATCGCTACCCGGCCGACCCGCGCCGCCGCAGCAGGCCCCGCGCCTCGGCCCGACCCAGCAGATCCCCCCACACCCGGTCGGTCTGGTCTCGCCGATCGAGCCCGGTCCCGGCGATCCGGGCGTCGAGGATGGCCTCCAGCTCGGGCTGTCGGGTGACATAGGGGTCTCGGGGCCCCGGACGCACCAGGTACAGGCACTCCTCGGCGAACAGCTCGGCCTCGTCGGCCTCGATGGGGTCGAGGATGGCGGGCTCGGCTGGCACGCCCGATCGCATGCGATCGACGTCGAGCAGCTCGTCGAGCGGGTCGGCGGCGGCGTCGCGGGCGGTGAGCGGCGCCACCCCGAACCGGGCCTCGATGAAGGCCAGGATGCTCGCGTGATCGCGCACCACATGGCTCACGTGGTCGCGCTTGACCCACGGCCCCACCGCCAGCGTCGGGACCCGAAAGCCCAGCTGATCGAAGCCGTCGTCGGCGCGGTCGTCGGCGGCCGTCGGGGGCGCGACGTGGTCGTAGAAGCCGCCATGCTCGTCGTAGGTGATGACCACCAGCATTCGGTCCCACTGGGGGCTGCGGGCGAGCGCGTCGTAGATGGTGGAGATGAACACCTGGCCGGCGACGGGGTGCGCGGGCGGGTGGTCGTCGGCCCGCCCGAAGATGGGGTCGACCAGCACGACGTTGGGCAAGGTGCCCGCCTCGGCCGCTTCGAAGAAGGCCTCGTAGCCGTGCAGGTGTCCGCCCTCGGGCACGACGTCGGGCAGGATGAGCATGAACGGCGCGTTGCCGTAGTAGCAGGCCCAGGAGATGTCGTTCGCCTCGAGCGTCGGGTAGATGCTCGGCGTGGGGTCACTGCTCCATGAGTTGCCGGTGACGCCCCCGTTCTGGGCGCAGTGGCTGTAGAAGCGGTTGGGCCAGGTGCTCGACATGACCGACGAGAACCACCGGTCGCAGACCGCGTAGTGGTCGGCGAGCCCGTAGAAGGCCGAGAGCGTGTCTCGGCCGAAGTAGCCCATGGCCTCGCGCGCCGCGTCGGGGTCGCGGTCGTAAAACTCGCGCACGAAGCCGTCGTTGGCGCCGTCGTTGAATTGGTCGTGGCTCGAGCCCCAGCCGTGCGGCGGGTCCTCCACGCAGAAGTCGTCCGACCGGAAGACCGGCACATCGCCGCCGTCCGGGTGCGGGTTCGACTCCTCCCCCGTCAGGCCGTCGATCCGATCGTCTCTCTCTTCGAGCAGGCGCGCGCCAAGGAAGTGGTCGAAGGAGCGGTTCTCCATCATGATGAT
>JBDQIL010000682.1:0-3522 GCA_040264415.1 Myxococcota bacterium | reverse complement strand
GCGTCGGTCAGGGCCTCAGGCGAGAAGCGCGGGCCTTCAGCGCCGGGCTGCCAGCCGCCGAGGGCGGGGAGAGAGGAGGTCATCGACATGGGCTCAGGGGTCTCGGAGGACCTCTCTCCTAACCATGGCCCTCCGACCGAGTGTCTCTGCTGGGTCAACGGGACGTGGAAGTCCCGTCCGGATTGCCCTTGACCACGGGGTCAGGGAGGAGGATGGCGCGGCAGCGTCCCGATTGGACCACCCAATGATTTGGGCGGCCCTATTCAACCCCGGGACAATCTATACAAGCACACCCCGGGAGCCCCCAATGCCGACGCTCAATGACGCCATCCTCTTCGCCGCCGCGGCTCGCCCGGGTGACTGGACCGCGACCTCGCTCGCCCTCGAGATCGAGCCCACCGAGACCGAGATTCAGGCCGCCATCCACCGCCTTCGCACCGCCGGCCACCTGCAGAAGCGCCGCGGCAACCCCCGCTGGGGCGGCCGCGACCGGCTGCGGGCCAGCAAGGCGGGCCGCGCCGCGCTGCGGGCCCGCCTGCGCCAGCGCTTCTCGGGTGAAGCCGCAGCCGGCTGACACCCCAGCGGGGGGCCTACCCGCCCGACGCCGGATCGATGGCCTGGGCGGCAGAGCGGTAGAAGTCAGCGGCGACCGGGTCGGCCGCCGAGGCCGCGGCGGCGAGGAACAGCGCCGCCGATCGCGTGCCGGTGGCGAGCCCGTCGAGCGCCGCTTCGTGGGCGCCAGGGCGATCCCCCACCGCGAGGCGCGCCTCGCTCAGCAGGGCGAGCGCCTCGCCGTTGGGCCGGAGACCCGCGTTGGCCTCGGCCATCTCGAGCGTGCGGGCCGGGTGGTCGCCCCAGGCCAGCGCGTGCGCCAGCGCGTGGCCCGCCGCCGCCTCCGGGTACCGCGCTTGGTACTCGGCGAATCCGGCCGTGGCCGCGTCGATGAAGGCTTGGCCCTCGGACGCGCTGCCCCGCTCGAGGAGCAGCTCGCCCAGGGCGCTCTGCAGCTCGGGGGCCCCGGTGCGACCGACCACGTCGCGGTAGAGCGCCTCGGCCGCATCGAGCTGGCCCAGGCCCCAGAGCGCCTCGGCCATGTGCTCCTCCACCAGCCAGTAGCCAGACAGGGCGGCGTCGGCGGCGCGGTAGTGCTCCAGCGCCGCAGCGGGGTCGCCCTGGTCGAGGTCGATCAGGCCGCGCTGCAGGTGCACCCAGGCGACCGGCTCTCGGGCGGCGCCGTGGTAGCGAGACTGCGCCTCGATGTACCACGCGTCGGCCGCGGCGAAGTCACCCCGCAGCCAGGTGATGCGCCCGAGGCTCGCCGCCGAGGTGACCGAGCGGCGAGACGCCTCGACATCCACCCAGTGGGCCTCCGCGCCAGAGAGGTCGCCCAGCTCGAGGTCACGGTCGGCGTGGAGGTCGGCCCCGGTGGCCTGGACCTCGGGCGTGTGGAAGGCCCAGCCGTCCACGATCGCGAGGGTCTCGGCCGCGGCGTCCAACCGGTGCAGGCTGAGGTGGAGCGCAGCCTGGGTGAGCAGGGGGCCGGCGCCGTCGGGCGCGACCGCGAGGCCCGCGTCGAGCAGGCGTTGGGCGTGGTCGTAGTCGTCGAGGTCGCCCGAGAGGCGGGCGCGCGTGCGCAGCAGAACGGCGGCGCGCTCGGCATCGACCCAGCTGTCGGTCTGGTCGAAGCGGGTGAGGGTGAGGGTGAGGTCAGCGTCGAGCTGCGCGAGCTCGGTGGACCAGCCCGACGCGGCGGCGACCCCGGGCGAGTCGCCCGAGGCCGCAGGCGACAGCGACGCGCCGCCCCCCCCAGAGCTGGGAGGCGCACAGGCGACCGCCAAAGCGAGGAGGACGGCGATGCGCATCAGTGCGCCGGGGCCAGGTACGGGAAGCTGCTCTGGAAGGCCAGGTCATTCGCCGGCGGGTTGAGGGGGAGGCCCGCGAACAGGTCGGCGGGGTGCACCGACAGGTCGAGCAGCACCACCGCCAGCGTCACGTCCATCGCGGGGTCGGCCAGGCCGCGCCCGTTGGGGAAGCCCGCGGCGCCCGACAGGTCGTGCTTCAGCGTGTCCGGGATGATGAGCGGCACGCCCTGCGCGACGCAGGTGCCCGTGCCGTCGCCCACCACAGTGCAGGGGGTCAGGCCGAGAGACGAGAGGTCGTCATCGAGCGCGCCGTGCAGCCCGTTGAGCGAGCCGATGATCTCCAGCCCGAACGACAGGGCCAGGTCGTCGCTCGGATCGGCGGCGTTGTAGGCGTCCTTCGACACGACGAGGGCCGTCGAGACGGCGGGCATGCCCGCGCGGTCGACGCGGGTGTAGGCCGAGGGATCGTCGTCGGCGAAGACGTAGGGGTCCTCGGTGGTGCCGTCGGTGCCGGCCGCGCCGTCCGCGCCGTCGGTGCCGTCCGCGCCGTCGGTGCCGTCGGTGCCGTCGGTGGAGCCAGAGTCATCCTTGCCGCCGTTGCAGGCGCCCAGCGAGAGGCCAGCCGCGAGGCTGAGGATGGCGAGAGAGGGTAGGTTCAGGGTGTTCATGGTGGCTCCGTTCACTTGCGCGACGTGGTGGCCCACGTCTGGATCTGGGTGGCGCCGCCCACCGCTGCCGCGGCGTCGAACTCGAGGGCGATGGCGGTGACGTTCAACCCCGCGAGGGAGTCCCGGGTGCTGTCGAAGGACACGGTGGCGGTGGCCAACGTCTCTTGAAAGCCCTGCAGGTCGAAGAAGAAGGGGTCGTCCACCACGCCGGCGTAGACCTTGGCGCCGCTGGCCTCGATCACCTCGCCGGTCGCGCCGGAGACGGGCGAATCGACGCCCGGGATCTCAGCCTGCACGCCCCAGTCGCCCGCAGCGTTCTGGCCGAAGCGCACGTGGGCGGCCGCGTCGAGCGCGCCGTCCAGGTCGACGTCGACATGCACGGTGTAGAGCACGTTGGCGTCGTAGGTGGCCGAGCCGCCGGCGGACGTGAGCGGCGCGAAGGTGAGGATGGTCACGATGGTGCCATCGGCGGTGTGCCAAGCGTACTAGTCGGCGATGTCGGCGGCCGGGTCGGCCGCGGCGCCGGGCGCCTCGGCGTGGTCGGCGGCCAGCGCGGTGCCCGACAGGGCGAGCGCCAGCGCGAGGAGGGGGGTCTTCATGGAGGTCCTCTTGTTGGTGGAAGGCAGGGGGCGAGACGACTCGGTCTCGCCATGCGTACGGTGTTGCCCCGGCCCGGGATCACCAGAGCGAGAAAAGCCCCGAGGCTGATCTGGCGCTCAACGCCGGCGCCAGTCCCGCCAGCCGTCTCGGATCGCCTCCCAACGTCCCGCGCCACCGCCCTCCCGCGCCACCTGCGCCGCCGCGAGCGCCAGCACCGGCGCCGCGCGCGCCCCCCCACCCATCAACCGGAGCTGACCCGAGACCGCGTGACGTTGGGCCTCGGGGCTCGCGCGGTCCAGGCTGCCGCCGCCGAGGTGCTCGCACCGGGCTTCCGGCACCAGCAGGCACCGCAGCCCGCGCCGCCGCAGGCGCAGACACAGCTCCAGGTCCTC
>JBDQIL010000681.1:0-3524 GCA_040264415.1 Myxococcota bacterium | reverse complement strand
GGCCATCGCCGTCGAGGTCACCCACCGGGTCGTGGCGATAGAGGCCCAGGGCCCGGCTCGCCGCGTCGGTCCGCGTCGCGTCGGCGTCGGCCGGCCCGAGGGTGCCCGACAGCGGTCCGCTGTAGAAGGCGCCCCACGCGGCGCCGGCGCCGCCCGCGGGGGCGATGAAGGTGGCCATCAGGTCGTCGGCCCCATCGCCGTTGAGGTCGTCCAGCACGAAGGCGCCCCCCTCACCGATTGTGGCGTGCTGCGCGCGAAGGGTGGCCACCGCAGACCCCTCGTCCGACGCGCCGGACAGCGGCCCAAAGAAGACGAAGTGGTCGTGATAGAGCGCCGAGACCACGAGGTCGCCGTAGCCGTCGCCGTTGAGATCGCCGCCGTCCAGGCCCCAGGCCAGCCGGTCCGGCGCCCCAGAGCCCTCGATGATTGCGTCGGCGTCGGCCGGCCCGAGGGTGCCCTGCAGCCCCACGCCCGAGAAGACCCACACGGTGCCCCCGCCTTCATAGGGCGAGCCGGTCACCGCGTCGTCGAGGCCGTCGCCGTCGAGGTCGAGCAGCAAGGCCGCCGCAGACTCTCGAGGCGCCAGGCTGTCGAGCCGGGCCACGGCGCGGTCCGCCAGATCGCCGCCCGACACCGGCCCCAGCACCACGTGCAGGTCGGCGAAGCGCTGCTCGGCCAGCAGCAGGTCGGCGATCCCGTCTCCTGAAGGGTCGCCCACCACGACGGGCGACCGCTGCGGGCGGCACGACCCAGCGCCGGTGAGACGGTGGTCGGCGTCGGCCAGCGCCTGCACGCCCGAGACGGGCCCGGCGAACACCCGCAGGTCACAGGCGCCGTCGAAGAAGGCCAGGTCATCGAAGCCGTCGGCGGTCCAATCGGCGGCGGCCACGCCCCCGGTCCCCGCGCTCACGTCGGGGATGGAGATCGTCGCCGCGCTGGGCGCGCCCGAGAAGGCCGCCCCCGACCACGCGAACACGCCGGCGCCGTCGACCGCGATCGCCGCGTCTCGGGTGCCGGCGCCGTCCAGATCGCCGCCCGCGCCCCACCATCCCCCGCCTTCAGAGCCCAGGTCGACCGCCGGGGAGCGCGACAGATCGATCTCGCCGGTGTAGGCCGGGCAGCCGTTGGCGCCGCCGTCACAGTCGTCGTCGATGCCGTTTCGGCAGACCTCTGCGGCACCCGGGTGCACCGTGGGGTCGGTGTCGTCGCAGTCTCCCGGAGCGGGCGCGAGGCCGCTGGACAGGGCGCACACCGCGACAGGGTCAACGCCATAGCCGTCGCCGTCGGCGTCGAGCCACGCGGTCACCCCCGACGACGCGTCCCAGCCGCCGTCGGCCTCGTCGATGCGGCCGTCGCAGTCGTCGTCCACCCCGTTGCAGACCTCGGGGGCGCCCGGCGCGACGGCGGGATCGCCGTCGTCACAGTCGCCGCCCAGCGCGACGCGACCGGCGGCCTGGGGGCAGTCTTCGACGGGCTCCGCGCCCACCCCGTCTCCGTCGCGGTCTACGAACAGGGGCTGCACACCCAGGCTGTCGGGGTCGGCGGCTTCGGCGAGGCCGTCGCAGTCCTCGTCGGGCGCGGCAGCGTCGCACACTTCGATGGCGCCAGGGGCCACTGCGGGGTTGGTGTCGTCGCAGTCGCCGCTCTCCGCCACGTGCCCCGCGGGGGCCAGACAGGCGGCCACCGGCGGCCCGGCCCCCACGCCGTCGCCGTCGCCGTCCCGGTACCAAGCGTGCTCGCACCCCGCCCGCTGGGCAGGTGCATCGTCGGGCACGGGCTGGCACGAAGCGAGGGCCGCTCCGGCCAGCCGTGCGCCCCGGAGTCGGGGTGTCGAAGGGAGCATCCACCCACCGATACGCCGCCGAGGCGCCGCGTGTGACCGCGCCCGGTGGTGCCAAGACCAGAGCGCGCGACCCGATGACGGATGGCGCTGCAGCGGCGTCCGGCGCGCAGGCTCAGCCGATCCGGTCGCCGAAGAAGAACCAGCGCCCGCTGGGGTAGCGCTCGCGCTCGTCGCGCCACCAGGCCGCCCACGCCTTGCGGTGGGCGCCTTGAACACGCCACGGACCCTCGGCGTCGAAGGGCAGGCGCATGCCGGTGCTGATGACCAGCTCGTCGTAGGTGGAGCGGCGCACCAAGGCGTCGTCGTGGTCGAGGCGCTCGATGAGCAGGCCGGGATCGAGCAGGCGGCCGTGGCGGTAACGGCAGCCGGTCTTGTAGCCCTCCTGGTTGCGATCCCACCACTCCATCCACCGGCTGCGGAGCAGGCTCTCCTCGGGATCCTCGTGGTGGCCCGTGATCAGCTCGAGGGCGACGCTGGCCACCCGGTTGCGGGTGGGCTCGCGGCTGCCGAGGGCGCCGAGCAGGTGGGTCACCGCGCGGGGGTCGCCCAGGTAGCCCAGGCCCTGAAGGGCGCCGATGGCGGCCTGGCCCTCGCCCTCGGCCGTGCGAATGAGCAGCAGCAGATAGCTGGGCCCGCCGTAGCGGCCCACGATCTCACCGTGGGAGGCCGAGCCGCGGGCGCCGCGGCTGGCGAGCGCCTGGGCCTGGCTGTCCACGCCCTGCCACTCGCCAAGCAGCAGCAGCGCGGTGGAGACCTCCTCTTCGAGGCCCGGCTCGTCGAGCAGGCCCAGGATGTCGTCTACGGCCACCGGGTCGCCCACCCGGCCGAGGGCCACCACGGCCGCCCGGCGGACGGTGCGTGGGGTGTGGCTGGACAGCAGGCGGCGAAGCACCGGCACCGCCTCGGGCTCGCGACGCCAGCCGAGCACCTCGGCGGCGGCGGCCATGCCGGCGGGGTCGAAGCCGCCGTCGAGGGCGTGCAGCAGGCCGTCCACCAGGGCCGCGTTGGGGCTGCGCGCCATCGCGCCCACCAGCGCGCGGCCGGCGTAGCCCTGCGGCCGCACCTCGAGGAGCTGGCGCAAGAGCGCCTCGGCCGCGTCGAAGCTGCGGTGGGCCGCCAGCAGGTCGGCGGCGGCGACGAAGCGGGTGAGCGTGGGGTCGCTCAACCGCGGGGTGGCGGTGTGCAGGGTGCGCCCCGCGCTGTCGATGGCCTCGACCAGGGTGTCCACCACGCGCACGTCGCAGGCGGCGATGGCCATGCGGTGGGCGCCCAGGCGGCGCTCGGGTCGATCGGCGTCGGCGCGGGTCAGGGGCGGACGCACCCGCCACGCGTTCGCGCGATCCCGCGCGTGCTCTGCGGAGCGCTCGAGGTGCCAGCCCAGGCTGAGGCCGGGGTCGCCCACCACGCCGTCTGCCTGCGCCACACCCGCCGCGTGGTCGGCGTTCTTGTAGAGCACGCGGGCGTGGTCGGCGCCGGTGGGGTGGCCCAGACGGGCGACGCGCAGCCAGGCGTCTGCCTCGGCGAGGGGCAGGCCCAGGCCGGCGAAGGCGTGGGCGGCGCGCTCGTAGTCGGCCGCAGCCGAGGCCGCGTCTCCGTGCTGGGCGAACAGATCGCCGCGCCGCAGCAGGGTGCGCTGCAGCAACTCGGCGTCGTCGCCGCTCTGGTCGCGGGCCGCGCGCAG
>JBDQIL010000680.1:0-3527 GCA_040264415.1 Myxococcota bacterium | reverse complement strand
TCCCCGGGGATCGCGCAGCCCGCTGGAGATCCGCTGGAAGCTCGCCGACACATCGAGGCACGCCAACATCGGAAACAAGCCGGCGTTGTGGCTCGGGTCGACCACCTTGAAGAGATCGAGGATCTTCGCGCGGGTCTCGTCTGGCAGGCCCGCGCGTGCGCCGCCCACCCGGTAGCGAGAGAGGATGTCGGCCGCCGCGCCAGCCGTGCAGAGGCGCACCGCCGGCGACTTGTCTCGGGCGGCGGTATGCGACAGCGCGGGCAGCGCGTCGAGGTCGCCGACGAGGCTCAGGTCGCGGGCGGCCGCGCAGCGCTCGCTGATGCTCTTGGCCTTCAGGGCCATCATCGGGTCGGCGGTCTCGAGTTCCACGGCAGCTCCAACGGGGGGGGACGGGGTCAGTCTATCCCCCTCGGGTCAGGGGGCAGCGACCGACGCCGCGACCACCCCCAAGTCATCCAGCGCCACCAGCAGCTCGTCTCGTCCGTCGCCGTCGAGATCCGCCACGGCGAGGTCCGTCGCGCCACGGAGATCGAGGCGAGCCGCGATCGCACCGTCCGCGCCGAGCACGAAGACCTGCCCGTCCCGTCGCAGGGCCACGAGGCGGGGGGCCGCGTCTGGGCCCACCCGCGCGCTGTAGAGCGCAGAGAGGGTGGTGGTGGCCATCGCCCCGTCGGCGGCCACGAAGCGGGCGCCGGGTGCGGGGCCCGCGCGCGTGGCGGTGATGCCCTCCGGCGCCAACGCGAGGCGCCAGCGATGGTCGCCATCGACCGCCCAGGCACCGTCGGGTCCCGGCGGAGAGAGATCCCAGGTGGGCGCGTCCCGCCGACCGACCACAGCGCCCGACCGATCCAGGACCACCAGGCCGGCGGGCCCCATCGCGGCCCAGACGTTCGTCCCGTCGGACTCGAGGTCGGTGAGGGGCGCGGGGAGCGTTCGCATCCAGCGGGGCTGATCGGCGGCGTCGAAGGCCCGCAGCACCAGCCGCCCGGGGTCTCCCGCGACCAAGCCACCGTCGGTCCACACCACGCGACCCGCGGGAGAGGGGGACGGGCCGGGGCGGAGAGCGTCCGCGCCGCCGCCGATGGCAGGCGGCGCATCTCCCCGATCGACCCACCACTGGTCGCGGTGGGCCGAGACGGCCCGGGCGCCGGACAGGGCGTGCCAAGCGCGCTCCTCCACCGCACCGAAGACGCGACCGATGGGCGCGCCGGCGTCGGCGGGCTGGGCGGCGGCCGCGACCGCCTGCGTGGTGAGGCCCGCCACGCGACCCGGCCCGTAGCCCCGCACCCGGGCGTGGACGCCCCCGTCGCGCCCCACCAGGATGGTTGTAGGCAGCGCCTGGACGTCGAAGCGCCGGGCCAGCGACCGATCCTGGGCGAGCTCGAGGCCCTCCGCGCCCCAGGCCGCCGCCACATCGGCGGCCTGCAGCCGTGGCAGCTCCTCGTCCACGTTGATCGCCCACACCCGCACCCCTCCGGTGGGCTGCTCGCGGGCGAAGGCCGCCAGCTCGGGCAGCTCTTCGCGGCACGGCGCGCACCAAGAGGCCCAGAAGGCGAGCAGCACGGGGGGCCCCCCGTCGTCGGCGCGCAGCTGCGTGTGACCGTCGAGGCCCGCGGCTTCGAGCGGCCAGACCGACGGCAGCGGCGCGGTCCAGGTGGCGCCCCCGTCGACCGCGCCGAGCCCTGGCTCGAGGTCGTCGCCTCGGCCGACCACCAGGAGTGAGCGCACCATCTCCGCCGCCGCGCGCGGGTCGGTCCGGGCGAGCCGCTGGGCGGCTGCCCGGCGGGCGTCGGCTTGGCCGCCAAGGTCGATGCCGCGCCCGTCTGCCATCACGAGGTCGGGGCCCAAGGGCGCCATCGGCTGGGGGCGCGCGCGCTGAACGGGCGTGAGCGCGGCCCGCTCGACCGTCACCGTTCGGGTGTCGCCGCTCAGCGGGGCGTTCACCGTCAGCCGCACGGCGCTGTCGGCGCGGCCCCGAAGCAGCTGGTTGGGCGCCCGCAGGCCCGCCAGGGTGCGGTCATCCGCCGCGACGACGAGGTCTCCCGGGCGCAGACCGGCCGCTTCGGCGGGCGCGCCCTCCATCACCCCCACGACGAGCACCCCCTCGGGCATGCGTTCGGTGTGAATGCCCAGCATGCCTGGCCCGTCGCTCAGTCGGGCCACCGGAGCTGGCTTCGCGCAGGCGCCCGCGGCCAACCCAACCAGGCCGCCCACGAGGCGGCGCGGTGTGCTACCTCTCCCCTGTCGTCGCCCCCATCCCGGTATCGCCATGCTCCTGCTCCTCCTGTTCACCGGCTGCGCGGGCAACATCCACCAGCTCTATCAGAGCGAACGCGACGCGGCCCTCGCCCAGGCGCCCCCGCCCCCCGCCGACTGGAAGCCCGACCTGCGGCTGCGGCTGAGCGACACCGCCTTGCAGGACGTGGCCACCGCTGCGGTCGACGGCGGCCTGCTCGATCTCGACCAAGACTTCGTGGTGAACGGCCCCCTCGGCGTGCGGGTCCGCGTGCGACCGAGCGCGCGGGTCAAGCGCATCCGGGTGGGCGCCTCCGACGCCTGCGACGCCTGCCTGTCGGTCACGGGAGCGCTGAAGGGCGACGTGCGCTGGTCGGCGGGTCCGCTCAAGGGCACGCTGCCCTACACCGCAGACGTCTCGGGCGCCCTCGCCTTCGCTGCCGACCGCGCCGGCGGCGGCTGGGATCTCTCGGGCCGACTCGATCAGGTCGATCAGCTCGCGGTCTCGGTGGGACCCATCCAGCGGGTCGAGGTCGGTCGCGAGCTGCGATCTGCGCTGCGCGACGCCCTGCGCGACTCTCCGCCCATCCCCCTCGGGCGCATCGGCGGGGCCAAGCTCCCCCTCACCCGCCTGCGGATCGTCACCCGCGGCGGCCACGTCGAGGTGCAGGGCCTCTCCGACGTGGCCGGGCACGGGCAGGTGAGCGCGGGCCAGGGTCGCCTCGACTCCGGCTGGGAGCTCCGCCTGTCCGAGCAGACCGTCAGCGCCATGCTGCGGCGCCAGGCGTTCCACCAGGGCCTGCTCGACAAAGAGGTGGCGCTCGACCCCCGCGCCCTCGACTTTGAAGGCGGCCGCTTCACCATGGACCTCCGGCTGTGGCGGCTGGCGGGCGCGGGGTGGTGGCGCGACTACACCGTCGAGGGCACCGCGGCCGTCGTCGACGGCCAGATCCGGCTGCGCAGCCAGCAGGCGAGCGAGGCCGGCAAGAGCAAGGGGGCGGGGCTCGCCGACCCCATCGCCCTGCTCGGAGAGGCCCGCATCCTCGAGGCCGTGGCCAGCGGGGTGCGGCAGGCGGTGCCGGCGGGGCGCACCGCGAAGGTCGCCGGCACCCGGCTGACGGCCGCGTCCACTCACCTGCACGGCGATGACGACGCGCTCGTGCTGGTGGGCACGGCGTCGCTCGAGTGAGCCCCAGCGAGCCCGTCGCGGTGCCCCGCGCCGCCCTCTGGGCGCTGGTGGGGGGGCTCGCCGCGAGCAGCCTGGGCCTCGCCTTTCTGCTGGGACGGCAGAC
>JBDQIL010000679.1:0-3529 GCA_040264415.1 Myxococcota bacterium | reverse complement strand
TGGTGTTGGCCTGGCCCCACGACGGGCTGGGGAAGAGCGGGATGGCGGGCGCCAGCGCGTCGAAGCGGGCCTGCAGCGCCATGACCGTGGCGCGCTGCACGGCGGGGTCGGGGTCGCGCTCGAGGGTCTCGAGCAGGGCGCTGGCCTGGGCGTCGCCGAAGCGGTGCCAGTTCACGGTGGCCGTCTCGCCCACGGGCTTCACGCCCTTGGGCCCCATCACGCCCTGGTAGAGGTCGTAGGGGGTGGGGCCGTCGCCGGCCCAGCCCAGTGACAGCGAGAAGTCGCCCCGAGACAGCGACTCCATCCAGGCGCCGAAGTCGCGGCTGCGCACGTCGCTGTCGACGCCCACGGCGCGCAGCTGCTGGTTCATGATCTGGGCGGCCCGCACCCAGTCCGACCACCCCGACACCACCTGCAGCTCGGCCGTCAGGGTGGCCCCCGACGCGTCGCGCCGCAGGCCGTCGTCGCCCATCGTCCAGCCGGCCTGGTCGAGCAGGCGCCCGGCCTCCTCCGGGTCGAAGTCGACCCAGTCGCCGGCCGCCGCGCGGGCGTCGTCTCGCCAGCCCGCGTGCTTGTCGCTCAGGCCGGTGACGTCGGCGGGCCGGGTGGTGCCGTGCATGGCGATCTTGACCACCAGGTCGCGGTCGATGGCCTGGCTCAGCGCCTTGCGCACCGACACGTCGTCGAAGGGCGCCTTGGTGGTGTTGGCGTAGAGGAAGATGGTCGAGCCCACCAGCGGAAACCAGTACTGGTGGTGGGCCGGGTCGCGGCCCACGAACACGCGGTCCACCGCGGGGATGAAGGTGCCGGTCCAGTCGATCTCGCCGTGGATGAGGGCGAGGTTGGCCTGCTCATTGCTGGGCAGGGCCGGCAGGCGCAGGGCGTCGATGCCGCGGGCGGCGTCGGGCTGCCAGTAGTGCGGGTTGCGGCCCAGCTCGTAGACCTGGGTCTCGAACCGGCGCACCTCGGTGAAGGGCCCGCTGCCCACCGGGTCGGGGTTGGCGAAGGTGACCGGGTCGTCGAGGCTGCCCCAGATGTGCTCGGGCACGATGGACTGGTGGGCGATGTGGGCGAGTCCGGGCACGAAGGGCTCGGACAGCGCGATCACCACCGTGTGGCCGTCGCGCACGGTGACCGAAGCGATGCGCGAGGCCAGGTCGGCCGTGTCAAGGGCGGCGTGCTTCAGCAACAGCCGAAAGGTGAAGGCCACGTCGTCTGGGGTGAGCGGCGCGCCGTCGGACCAGCGCACCCCGTCGCGGACGCGGAAGGCCAGGGCGCGGCCGTCGTCCTCCCACGCCCACTGGGTCGCCAGCCACGGCACGTATTGGCCGGTGACGCTGTTGTAGATCAGCAGGGGCTCGTAGACGCCGCAGTTGGTGGGCCACCGGCTGCCCCCGCCCACCGAGAAGGGGTTGAAGTTGCGGATCCAAGACGCCTGCAGCTCTTTGACCACGACCATCGTGCCCGGCGGCGCCTCGAGGGTGGGCCGACAACCCAGCCCCAGCGCGGCGGCCGCGATCAGCATCCAGCGGGCCATCTACTGGGTCACCCAGCCCGCTCGTAGACGCGCACGTAGTCGACGGTCATCTGGGCGGGCAGCGCCTCGTCGTCGACCGGCCCCACGAAGTGGCCCCCCACCGCGACGTTGAGGATCAAGAAGAAGTCGCTGTCGAACACCCACGCCGTGCCGTCCGGGAGGTCGGCGGGGGTCAGCGTCTGAAAGACCACGTCGTCGATGCTCCAGGCGATGTGGTCGGGGTCGATGTCTACCGCGAAGACGTGGAAGTCGTCGGAGAAGTCGCCTTCGGCCAGCGTGTACTCGGCGCCCACGCTGTCGACCCCCGCGTAGCCGGGCCCGTGTACGGTGCCGAGCGCGGTGTAGGGCTCCTCTCCCCGCAGCTCGAGGATGTCGATCTCGCCGCAGTTGGGCCAGCCCACCGTGTCGATGTCGGCGCCGAGCATCCAGAAGGCCGGCCAGACGCCGCCGCCCTTGGGCAGCCGGATGCGGGCCTCCACCCGCCCGTACTGCAGGGTGAAGCGGTCTTGGGTCTTGATGCGGCCCGAGGTGTAGGCGTTGCCCTCGTAGTCTTCGATCCTGGCTTCGATGACCAGGTTGCCGTCGCCGTCCACCCGCACGTTGTCGGTGCGGTCGGTGTTGTGCTCGAGCTGGCTGTTGCCCCACCCGTCGCCGCCCACGTCGAAGCCCCAGCGGTCGCCGTCGATGGCGTCGCCCGCGGCGCCGTCGAAGTCGTCCTCCCACACGAGGCTCCAGCCGGGCACCCCGTTGGTCGCCGCGGGGGGCGTGGGCGCGCAGGCTGCCGCGCAGCAGGCGCTGAGCAGCGCGGCGGTCATGGGTCGCTGTGGCCGCGGCATGGCTCAGTCCTGCGTGAAGTAGAGGTTGTCGATCTTGAGCGTGTCGCCCTGCTCGCCGCCGGCCCCGATGAAGACGAAGGGCCCGGTGACCGCGCTCAAGTCGGCGCCCTCCGCCGCGAAGTCGGCCAAGGGGATCTGGATGAAGTGCCACTGCCCGTCGGCGGTGAAGCCGTAGTCGGTCGCCGCCAGGATGGCCTCGGTGCCGCCGCCGGTCAGGTGGAGGTTGAGCACCTCGAAGCTCGCATGGGCGGACCGAAAGCTGACGTTGAGGGTGGTCCAGGCCGACAGGTCGCGCGGCACGTCCCAGGTGATGCCGCCGCCGAACCAGCCCACCGAGCCGTGCTCGATGACGGCCGACTCGCGGCCCTCCACCACGTCTTGCAGGTCGACCGTCTCGGAGTAGGTGTCGCTGTAGATGTAGTAGTGGGAGTCTACGTCGTTGATCTCGATGAGCTCGGACAGGCCCGACTCGTAGTACAGGCCCACCCCCAGGCGCTCTTCGCCGGCCTCGTAGGGGTCGGGGCCCTGGGGCAGCCCGGCGTCGCCGGAGTCGCCCGTGCCCCCGGTGGCGCCGGGGTAGCTCGGGGCGCCGGGGTCGGGGCGGCAGGCCGCCACCGCGATGAGGGGGAGCAAGACAGCGACGCGCATCACTCGGCCTCCTCGGGCGCGGCGGCCACCGGAACGACCGTCTGCGTGCCGTCTGCGCCGGTCACCAGGGTCCATCGCTCCGGGGTCGCGCCCAGCGCCAAGATACCGGCGTAGGCGCTCGGGGCCAGCGGGTAGGCGAACTCGCCGGTGGCGTCGTAGGTCACGTCGTCGGGGAAGTGGTCGAGCACCGCCTGGTAGCCGCCGACGGCGATCTGCCAGACGTAGTAGAGGTCTTCGGGCGCGCAGTCGCGCCGCTCGTAGACCTGCTGGGCGGCCTGCGCGGTGTAGAACTGGTGCTCGCCGTTGGGCTGCTCGGCGGTGAGCGTGGCCCAGGCGTAGAAGGTGGCCGGCCAATAGCCGGCGTCGAGCAGCTCCCACTTGGTCTCGACCCCCACCCCGCTGGCGGCGAAGGGGTTGTTGGGGTCGGCCAGGACCGCGGTGGAGGGGTGCACGCCCTCGTCGATGTCGATGGGCACCAGCGCGACCTCGTCGAGGTCGACGCCGTAGT
>JBDQIL010000678.1:0-3534 GCA_040264415.1 Myxococcota bacterium | reverse complement strand
CGCAGCCGCCGCCCCCGCCGGCCACCAGGATTCGGCTGGAGAGGTCGCCATCGACGGTGCGCAGGTCGGTGGCGCCGCCGCCGGCCGAGCCCCCCTGTGAGCCGCGTCCGCCGCCGTTGTAGCCGCCCACCCGCGTGTTGTAGCTGCCCTGGTCGGCGCAGCCGCCGTCGTCGCCCTGCCCGCCCACCTCGACATAGAGCGTGGTGTTCGCCGCGAAGGTGGCCGAGCCCGTGGCCGCTCCACCGTAGCCGCCCGTCAGCGAGCCCGAGCCGCACGAGCCCACCCCGAGCGTGTTGTAGCCCCGGCCGGCCGCGGCGCCGTAGGCGGTGAACCGGTACTCTGCAGAGACGCCGGCCGTCTCGACAGTCTGGGTCGCGCCGGTGAAGCTCAGGGTGAAGGGTACGCCCTGGCTCTCGTAGGTCCACCCGCCGCCGGTCATGTCGCACCAGGCCTCGAAGGCGTCGCTGGTGTCGCCGTCGGCGTCGGGGTCGACCCAGTAGGTGCCGTCGGCGGCGGCGGGGTCGTCGGCCAGCAGCGTGCCGCAGGTGGTGGCGGCGGACGCCTGGGTGAGGCCGTCCTGGCAGGTCAGGGTGAGGCTGGCGTCGCCGTCGTCGCAGTCGGTGGCGTCGGCCACATAGCCGGAGGGCGCGGCGCATTGGTCCACCGTGACGCCGTCGGGGTCGCCATAGCCGTCGCCGTCGGTGTCGGGGTACCAGGTGGACGCGGTGGAGGCGTCGAGCGAGCTGTCGTCGTCGTCGACGTCGCCGTCGCAGTCATCGTCGGTGCCCCCGTTGCACACCTCGGTGGCGGCTGGCGAGACGTCGGCGTCGGCGTCGTCGCAGTCGGTGTCGTCGGCCAGCGTGCCCGCCGGCGCGTCACAGGCCACGGTCGCCGCAGACGCGTCTCCATAGCCGTCGCCGTCCGAGTCTGCATACCAGGTGGTGGCGTCGGTGGCGTCGGCCTCGTCGATCACGCCATCGCAGTCGTTGTCGGCGTCGTCACACGTCTCTGCGGCGTCGGGGTTGATGGACGCGGCGCCGTCGTCGCAGTCGGTGGCCGCCGCCGCGTAGCCCGACGGCATGTCGCATGCAGAGACGGTGCTCGAGAGGGTGCCGTGGCCGTCTCCATCCGAGTCTGCATACCAGGTGGAGGCGCCCAGGGCGCCCGCCTCATCGGCGGCGCCGTCGCAGTCGTTGTCGGCGCCGTCGCAGACCTCGAAGCTGGCGGGGTTGGTGGTGGCCGTCGTGTCGTCGCAGTCGCCGGCGTTGTCTACGTGCCCGCGGGGCCGGTCGCAGGCGCCGGTGGGGGCCGAGGGGTCGCCGTAGCCGTCGCCGTCGGTGTCGGCGTACCAGGTCAGCAGCGTGTCCTCGTCGATCTCGCCGTCGCAGTCGTTGTCCGCCTCGTCGCAGATCTCGTCGGCGCCGGGGTGGCTGTCGGGGTCGAGGTCGTCGCAGTCGTCGGCCGCCGCGACATACCCGGGGGGCGCCTCGCAGGCCTCTACCTGAAAGGCCGAGCCGCCGTAGCCGTCCTCGTCGGCGTCGCCGTAGAAGGTGGCGGCGTCGAGCGCGTCCTGGTCGGTGTCGCCGTCGCAGTCGTTGTCGATGCCGTCGCAGACCTCGTCGAGGCCGGGGGCCGCGAGCGGATCGGCGTCGTCGCAGTCCTCGCAGGCCGGGGCGCCGTCGCCGTCTTCGTCGGCGTAGCCCACCGACCCGTCGCAGTTGTAGTCCACCGGGTCGGTGCAGTCGTCCTCGGGGGCGCCCGGGTAGACCGCCGGATCGGTGTCGTCGCAGTCGTCGGCGGGGCCGTAGCCGTCGCCGTCCTCGTCGATCGCGGGCCCGGTGTCGGCCGGCGCGGTCGCGGAGTCGGCCTTGTCGCCGCGGCAGGCCAGGAGCATCAGCGGGAGCAGGAGCGGGGGGAGGGCGCGGGTGTGCATGCGGAGGCCGTGTCGCGGGGTCGCGTCAGCCTACCCCCCCCCGGTGTGGCCCGTGGAAGCGCGCGCTCTGCCGCTGGCGCCCCTGCCCCCGGCCCTCCGTCCCCGCGATACGGGGGCGGCCGACTGCCATCTGGAGGCCCCATGCTCTGCGCTGCTTGTGGCGCCCCCGCCGACGCTGCTCCCTGCGGGGCCTGCGGCGCCGCCCCCCGCCTCGACGGTCGCTACCAGCTCTCCGAGGTGCTGGGCCAAGGCGCCCAGGGCACCACGTTCTCGGCCACGGGGCCCGACGGCGCGGTGGCCATCAAAGAGCTGCCGGTGGGCCGCGGGGCCGACCCCGGCCAGCTCGCCCGCCTGCAGCGCGAGGCCGTCATCCTGGGGCAGCTCAGCCACCCCGCCATCCCCCGCTTGCGCGAGACCTTCTTCTCGGGCGAGGGGCGCGCTCGGTGCCTCTATGTGGTCCAAGATCAGGTGGAGGGCGTCGATCTCGAGCGATGGAACGACGGCCACCGCACGTCCGAGGCCGAGGTGGTCGCGCTGCTGCTCGAGCTGTGCGACGTGCTGGGCTGGCTGCACGATCGGTCGCCGCCGGTGCTCCACCGCGACCTCAAGCCCGCCAACGTCATCCGCACCCCCGACGGCGCGCTGCGGCTGGTGGACTTCGGGTCGGTGCGCGCCGCCTTGCGCGACCCCGACCTGGGCGGCTCCACGGTGGCCGGAACCTTCGGCTACATGGCCCCCGAGCAGATGGTGGGCGACGCGTCGCCCCGGTCGGACCTCTACAGCCTGGGTGCGCTGGCGGTGCGCCTGCTCACCCGACAGCAGCCCGCCAGCTTGCTCGATCGCAGCGGCAAGATGCAGTGGCGCGCCCATGCGCGGGTGGGCGCCGGCCTCGCGGCGCTGCTCGACGACCTGCTCGCCACCGAGCCGGCCGCCCGGCCGCGGTCGGCGGGGGCCGTCGCCGATCGGCTGCGGGCGATCGAGCGCGGCGAGGCGCCGACCGAGCCGCCGGCCCTCGAGCCCGAGCGGCTCCCGGTCGAAGCGGTCGCCGCTGGCCCCCGGCCGGTGCTCGAGCGCGCCCCCGACGCCCAGGCCGAGCGGGTGGCCGACCTGCTGCAGCGGGGCCTCGAGCGCGACGGCCAGCTGGTGCCGACGGCCGGTGGCTGGCAGTGGGTCGACCTGAGCGGCCGCGTGGCGGTCGACCTCGACGGCGACCGCATCGCCGCGCGGCCCCGTTTTCAGGCGGCGCCCATCGTGGCCGCAGTCGCCCTGGCGGCGCTGTTCATGGCGGTCGCGGGCGGAGGGGCCATCTGGGCGCTGGTGGCGGGCGCGCTGGTCGCCAAGAAGGCCGTCTCCCTAGCGATGATGGCGGTGGTGCTGGGGGTCGCGGGCGCGGCCGGCCCGGTCATGGCCGACCTGGGGCGCCGCCGCCGGGTGCGCGCCTCGCTGGCGGCCGCGGGCGCCCGGATCAAGGCGAACGGCAGCCCCACCGCCTCCGGCGGGGTGATCCCCGGCCCCCTCACCGAGCCCCGCGCCCAGCATGGTGGCCGCGCCGGGGCACCCGTGGGCGGGCCGGCGGTGGCGGCTCGATCACGGACGGTGGG
>JBDQIL010000677.1:0-3537 GCA_040264415.1 Myxococcota bacterium | reverse complement strand
GGCGGACGCCTGGCGCGACCCGGCCCGCCCGGCCCCGTCACCACCGACAGCCGCCGGCTGCAGCCGGGGGGCTGGTTCCTCGCGCGCAGCGGCGACCGCTTCGACGGCCACGACTTCCTCAAGCACGCCCAGGCCGCCGGGTGCGCCGGCGCCATCGCGCGCCACGTGCCGGAGGGCTGGCACGGCGGCTTCATCGAGGTGGGCGACGGGCTGTCGGCCCTTCAAGCGCTGGCTCACCACCTGCGGCGCGGCTTCGACGGGCCCGTGGTGGGCATCACCGGGTCGGCCGGCAAGACCACGACCCGCGCCATGACCGCGCTGGCCCTGGGCGCCCTCGGCCGGGTGCACGCCACCGAGGGCAACCTCAACAACCACATCGGCGTGCCCCTCACCCTGCTGCGCGCCCCCCTCGACGCCCGGGCGTGGGTGGTCGAGATGGGGATGAACCACCTCGGTGAGATCGACCTGCTGCAGCGCATCGCTGAGCCCACGGTGCGGGTCATCACCAACGTGGGCGCCGCCCACCTCGAGGGGGTCGGCAGCTTCGAGGGCGTGGCCCGAGCCAAGGGCGAGCTCTTCGACGGCGCCCGGGCCGGCGACGTCTGCGTGGTCAACGACGCCGACCCGCGGGTGCGCGCGCTGCCCCTGCCCGACGGCACCCGCGTGGTGCGATTCGGCACCGCCGCGAGCTGCGACGTGCGGGTGGCCGACGCCGCGGTCGACCCCGACAGCCTGACCACCCGGGTTCGCCTCGAGCTGCCTGGCGGCAGCGTGCGAATCAAGCTCGACAGCCCCGGCGTCCACCTGGCCTGGTGCGCGGCCGCCGCCGCGGTGGGGGTCGCCCTGCACGTCCCGGCCGCCGCGCTCGCCGAGCGCATCGGCGCCTACCGCCCGGTGGGCATGCGCCAGCGCATCGAGGACAGCCCGAGCGGCGTCCGGGTCATCAACGACGCCTACAACGCCAACCCGCTGTCCACGGCGGCCGCCCTGCGCACCCTCGCCGCCATGGTCGGGCGCCGTCGGGTCGCCGTGCTGGGCGACATGCTCGAGCTCGGGTCCTTCGAAGACGCCCTCCACCGAGACATCGTGACCCTCGCGCTCGACCTCGACCTCGACGGCGTCGCCCTCGCCGGGCCCCGCTACGCCGCCGCCGTGGACGCCCTGGGCGTGCGCGAGCGGGTGCTCACCGCTCCAGACGCCGACGCCCTGGGGGCCGCGGTGTCTGGCACCCTCGCTGCGGGGGACGTGATGCTGCTCAAGGGCAGCCGCGGCTTCCGCATGGAGCGGGTGCTCGCCCACCTCGCTGATCTCCCGCCCTCTGGCGCGCCCTCGGGGCCGCCGTCCGACACGCCTTCGAGGGGCCGCTGATGCTCTACCACCTGCTCACCCCGCTGGCGGACTCCAACTCCTTCTTCAACCTGTTTCGGTACACCACGTTCCGCACCGCGTGGGGCACCGTCACCGCGCTCGCGCTCTGCTACCTGCTGTTCCCCCGCTTCATCGCCTGGCTCAAGAAGAAAAAGATGGAGCAGATCATCCGGGACGACGGACCGCAGTCGCACATCGAGGCCAAGGTGGGCACGCCCACCATGGGCGGCCTGGTGATGGTCTTCTCGATCACGTTCTCGACGCTGCTCTGGGCCCGGCTCGACCAGCCGGTGGTGTGGATGGTGCTCGCCATCTTCAACGGCTACGCCCTCATCGGCTTTGTGGACGACTGGAAGAAGGTGATGCACCGGTCGAGCGACGGGCTCGCGGGCCGGTGGAAGATGGCCGGCCAGTTCGGGATCGCCGGGGTCGTGTTCGGGCTCGGCTACCACTACGGCGTGATCGAGCCCGACCTCGCCGTGCCCTTCTTGAAGGACGGGACGGTCCACTTCGACGAGCTCATCCCCGGCTTCGCCGCGTTTGGCTGGGCCTACGTGCTGTTCGCCATGGTGGTCTGCAACGGGTCGTCGAACGCCGTCAACCTGACCGACGGGCTCGACGGGCTGGCCATCGGGCCGGTCATGACCTCGGCGGTCACCCTCGGCCTGCTGGCCTACGCGGCCGGCACCGTGACCCTCTCGGAGTACCTCGCCGTGCCCTACGTCGAGGGGGCCTCCGAGCTGCTGGTCTTCGGCATGATCATCGTGGGCGCCGGCCTGGGCTTCCTCTGGTACAACAGCTACCCGGCGTCGGTCTTCATGGGCGACGTGGGCTCGCTGGCGCTGGGGGGCGCGCTGGGCTCGATGGCCGTGCTCTCCAAGCACGAGATCCTGCTCGCGCTGGTGGGCGGCGTCTTCGTGCTCGAGGCCCTGTCGGTGATGATTCAGGTCTTCAGCTTCAAGACCACGGGCAAGCGAGTCTTTCGCATGGCCCCCATCCACCACCACTACGAGAAGCTGGGGTGGAGCGAGCCCAAGATCATCGTGCGCTTCTGGATCATCAGCGTACTGCTGGCCCTGGTCGCCCTCTCCACCGTGAAGATTCGATGAGCCCGTGGCGCGCCCACCACCTCGACCTCGCGACGCTGCGCACGCTGCGGCGGGCGCTGGTCGTGGGGATGGGTCGGTCGGGCCAAGAGGCGGCGCGGCTGCTTCTGGCCGCCGGCGTGCCCGCGGTTCGGTGCACCGATCTCAACACCGAGGCCGCCCGGATCGACGGCACCGAGGCCATCTACGGCGAACACCGCCGCGCAGACTTCATCGAGACCGACCTCGTGGTGGTCTCGCCAGGGGTGCCCGGCGACATGGCCCACCTGCAGTCGGCCGAGGCGCGGGGGGTCCCGGTCATCGGCGAGCTGGGGCTGGCCGCGGCGGTGCTGCAGAGCGCCGGTGTGCCGGGCGGGCCCCTGCCCATGGTGGCGGTCACCGGCACCAACGGGAAGTCGTCGACCACCTGGCTCCTGGGGCAGCTGCTCGAGCAGGCGGGCCGCCGACCCTTCGTCGGGGGCAACCTAGGCAGCCCGCTGTCGCTGGCGGCGCAGGCCCGGCTCGCCGGTGACCTCGGCCACGACTGCGCGGTGGTCGAGGTGTCGAGCTACCAGCTCGAGCGGCCCGGCCCCTTCCACCCCCGGTCGGGCGTGGTGCTCAACCTCACCCCGGACCACCTGGCCCGCCACGGCGACATGGCCGTCTACGCGTCGGTCAAGCTCAACGTGTTCCTGCGGATGACCCCGGAAGACCGCGCGGTGCTGCCGGTCGACGACGTCTGGCTGCCGCGCACGGCGCTGTCGTGGCGCAAGGCCGCCCCCCCCGTGCTCGCGCTGGGCGGACACCCCGGCGTCGTCGACCACGGCGACCGCCTGGTCTTTGAGGGCACCGACGACGACGGCGCGCTCGATCTGCGCCCCTTCACGCTGCCGGGCGCCCACAACCGCACCAACCTCGCGGCGGCGCTGCTGGTGGGGCAGGGGCTGGGGCTCGACCGGTCGCGCATCGACCTCGCGGCGCTGCGCCCGCTGCCGCACCGCATGGAGCCCATCGGCACCGACGACGGCCGGCGGGGGATCAACGACTCGAAGGCCACCAACGTGGACGCCGCGCGGGCGGGCCT
>JBDQIL010000676.1:0-3544 GCA_040264415.1 Myxococcota bacterium | reverse complement strand
GGATGAGCGCACGTCTGCAGGTCCCGAGCGCAGGAGGAGGACATGCCCACACCCCACCCGACCCCCAGAGCTCGCCTCGCGGGCTGGTCGCTTGCCCTCACCGCGGCGTCCCTCGCCTTCGGCTGCAGCCCGGTCCGCTACACCGAGGCCTTCCACCCGGAAGACCCGGTCACCGCCGTCCGAATCGACGTGGACGAGGGGACGATCGAGCTCGTGCCCGGCGCTCGGCTCCGGGTAGAGCGCGCCATCCGCGCGCCGGAGCAGAGCCTCGATCTTCGCCACGACGTCATCGATGGCGTCCTCGTCCTCACCGCGCGCTGCACCAGCATCATCCCCTGCGCGGTCGACACGCGGGTGGATGTGCCCGCGGGGCTTCCGGTCACGGTGAACCTCGGTGACGGGGAGGTCTGGGCGACCGGGGTGTCCGACCTGCGCCTCGCGCTGGGCGAGGGGAGCGCCGACGTCGATATCCAGGGCCGCCTGACCGCTCAGGTGGGCACCGGAGACGTTCGGGGGCGCCTCGGCGCGGACGCACAGGCGCGCGTCACGGTCGGTCGCGGCGACATCGACCTGCAGGTGCCGTCGGGGGCGTGGCGCGTCGACGCCACCGCCGACCGCCTGGCCATCAGCGGGGTGCAGCCCGACGACGGCGCGACCGGGAGCCTCGCGCTCATCGCGCCTTCGGGCCTGGTTCGGGTGCGCGGAGAGCGGCCCCTGGCGGCCCGCTGAGCGGGTGGGTGGGCCCTGGTGCGGGCGACCGTGCTACGCTGGTGCCCCTCTCCTCGGACCGGGACGTCCTCCATGCGTCGCACCCGCCTCTACGCCCGAACCGCCGCTGCAGTTTGCCTGATGCTCGCCGGGGGCCCCGCGTGGGCCGGTGATCTCGCTGCCGACCTCACGGCGGCCCGCGCCGCGGTGGCCCAGGGCGACCCCGACGCCGCCTTGGACCACCTCGAGTCCGCCGAAGAGGCCGCCGAGTCCTTGGGTCAGGTCGCCAACGCGCGCATGCTCGCGCGGCTGTGGCACCTGCGAGGAGCCGCGCTCCACAAGGCCGGCGATGACAACTACATGGACGCCTGGCGGGTCGCCCTGGTCATCGACAACGAGTACCCGTGGGACGAGAAGCTCGTAGACGACGGCACCGCATGGAACCTCTTCGAGGCGCTGCGGGCTGAGGTCCGCGACCGCCCCGACGTCGACCCCGGCGTCCCCGAGGCGACCGGCGCGGCGAAGATCTTCGTCGACGGCGAGCGCCGGCGCGCCGGAGACATGGTCAAAGAGGGGACCCACCTCGGCCAGATCGAGTGCCCCGACGCCACGGTCCACGGCACCTGGACCACCTTCAAGCGCGCGCCCAAGTGGTTCAAGCTCTGCCCCGACGGGGTCGACACCTCCGTGATCGTGGCAGACGATGACGGCGCCGACGACGAGTGGGGCGACATGGGGCCCGCCTTCGGCGCCGAGCCGGGTGACGGCGACGCCGACGCCACCGCCACCTCCGAGGCCGCCATGGGCCCGCAGGCGCCGGTCGAGGTCGTGCGCAAGAAGGTGCTCTGGCCCGCGTTCGCCGCCGGGGTGGGCACCGCGGCGGCGGCGGGGGCGTTCCAGGCCATCGCGCTGCGCCAGAACGCCAACTACAACGACATCAACAACCCCGACTACCAGACCGCAGCCGACCTCGAGCAGCTGCGGAAGGCCACCAACCGCAACCAGACCCTCGTCTACCCGCTGCTCGCGGTGTCGGGCGGCCTGTTCTTCGCGGCGACCTACCAGTGGTAGCGCGCGCCCGGGCCTGAACCGGCCCCGGGCTCCCCGGAGACCCCATGGACTTCGTCCTCGAGTTCGAGCATCCCATCATGGAGCTCGACAAGCGCATCGACTCCCTGCGCGAGATCGAAGAGAGCACCGGCGCCGACCTCAGCGCCTCCATCGCTCAGCTGCGCACCCAGTCCGACAAGCTGCGCAGCCGCATCTTCAGCGCGCTGTCGCCCTGGCAACAGGCCCAGCTCTCTCGACACCCGGCCCGCCCCTTCGCGCTCGACTACATCGACGGCCTGATGACCGACTGGGTCGAGCTGCACGGTGATCGGGCCGGCCACGATGACCAGGCGATCATCGGCGGCCTCGCGCGCTTTCGCGGACAGCCGGTGGTGATCGTGGGCCACCAGAAGGGCCGCAACACCCGCGAGAACCTGCGCCGCAACTTCGGCATGCCGCGCCCCGAGGGCTACCGCAAGGCGCTGCGGCTGATGCAGCTCGCGCACCGGTTCCGCCGCCCGATCATGGCGTTCATCGACACCCCAGGCGCCTACCCGGGCATCGACGCCGAGGAGCGCGGGCAGGCCGAGGCCATCGCCCGCAACATCCTCGAGATGGCCAGCTTCGAGGTGCCCATCCTCTGCTGCGTCATCGGCGAAGGGGGCTCGGGCGGGGCGCTCGCCGTCGGGGTCGGCAACCGCGTGATCATGCTCGAGAACAGCATCTACTCGGTCATCTCCCCCGAGGGGTGCGCCGCCATCCTGTGGCGCGACCGCGCCGAGGGCCCCCGGGCCGCCGCCGCCCTCCGCATCACCGCGGCGGACTGCGCGCGCCTCGGCGTCGTAGACGAGGTGGTGCCCGAGCCCCCCGGAGGCGCCCACCGCGACCCCGCGTCCGCCATCGCCTCGGTGGGGGACGCGCTCCACCGCCACCTCTCCGAGCTGGCATCGCTCGACGGCCCCCAGGTGCGCGCCCATCGCTACGAGCGCTTTCGGAGGCTGGGCGAGATCGAGGAGCAGGTGATGCTCGAGACCGAGGGGAGGCAGGGCGGCCGGCCGGCCTGAGCCCTGGGTGCCCGACGCCCGACGCCCGACGGTGGAACGAGACGACGCGCGCGGATAGCGGCTCCCCACCCCTCGGGAGGGCGCCATGACACGTCGAATCAGCATCGCCATCGACGGCCCCGCGGCCTCGGGCAAGGGCACGGCCGCGCGCGCCCTGGCCCAGGCCCTGGGCTACGCCTACATCGACACCGGCGCCATGTACCGAGCGGTCGGGCTGCTCGCCGCGGAGGCCGGCCTGCCGCTGCGCGACGAGGCCGCTGTGGGGGCGCTGGCAGAGGGCCTGGCGCTGCGATTCGGCTGGCGCGACGGCCGGCTTCGGGTCTGGGTCGGAGATCGAGACGTGACGGAGGCGATCCGGACCGAGCCGGCCGGGCAGGGCGCCTCGGCGGTGGCGACCCTGCCGCGGGTGCGCCGCGCGCTGGTCGACCGCCAGCGCGCCCTCGCTGCGGCGGGCGGCGTGGTGATGGACGGCCGCGACATCGGCACGGTGGTGCTGCCTGACGCCGACCTCAAGGTCTTCCTCGACGCTGGCTCGCGCGAGCGCGCGCGCCGCCGCCACGCCGAGCGGACCGAGCGTGGCGTGGCCGCCGACCTCGACGACGTGCAGCGTGACATCGAGGCCCGTGACCTGCAGGATCGCAGCCGCGCCACCGCCCCCCTGCGCTGCGCCGACGACGCCGTGCGGCTCGACTCCACCCACCTCGAGCCCCACGCTGTGGTGG
>JBDQIL010000675.1:0-3547 GCA_040264415.1 Myxococcota bacterium | reverse complement strand
CTGCGGGGCTCGCCTCCTTGGGGGCGTCAGTGTCTACGGGCTGGTCGGCGGGCTTGGGCTCGACCTCCTCGTCCTTCTCGAAGAAGAGGAAGTGCACGAAGAACAGCGCGAGGCCCACCACGATGGCGGCGTCGGCGACGTTGAAGCTCGGCCACTGGCTGGTGCCGAACTTGTCGACGAGGAAGGCGGAGGCCGACTCGTTGTCGGTGTAGACCTTGATGAAGTCGGTGACGCTCTGCTTGTGCACCCGGTCGATGGCGTTGCCCACCGCGCCCGAGGTGATGAGGCCGAGCGCGACGTTCTGCAAGCGGTCGTTGCTGGGGAGCTGCCACAACATCTGGAACAGCACGCCCACGGCCACCACCGTGAAGGCGGCGAAGACCCACATCCGGTACGGGCTGTCGTTGAGGATGCCGAAGGCCGCGCCGGTGTTCTCGGCGTGCACGATGCTGAGGAAGCCGCCGATGACCGGGATCTCTTCGCGGTAGAGCTCGACGTTGTTCTGGATCCAGATCTTGGTGATCTGGTCGATGACCGTGAAGACCACCGCCACGACGGCGAACAGCACGTACTTTGCGGTGCTGTGCTGGGGCGCGTCGGCGGTCGAGGCGGCCGATTGCGCGTCGGGGGAGGGCGTCGAAGACACGGTGGCTCCTGGGCTCGGCTGTGTGTAGCCGCGCGGTCGACGGGGGTCAACGTCCGGGCGCGGGCGCCCATTCCCCGGTCGGGCGCGGCGCGGGTGGACGCCGGACCATCGGCTGAGAGGTTGACGCCGCCCGCGAACGCGCCATAGTGAAGGGCAATGCGCTTCGCCCTGTTCGCCCCCGTGTTCCTGCTCGCCTGTGGCGTCGGGGCAGACGATCCGGTCGAGGCCGAGCCCGATGACGCCGTGTTGGCCGGCGCTCTGCCCGGCCTGTCTCCTCAGCCGTTGGTCGACCTGGCCGAAGATCCCCGCCTGCAGCTGGGCGTCGATCCCCAGTGCGGCGGCCCGGCCGACCTCCTCTTGGCCGATCCCGCGGTCGACGGCGCCCCCACGGGGTCGCCCTCGGCCGACCCGCTCGACCGCCTCTCGGCCGACCCCGACGGCCCGGTCACCGAGGCCTGGTCGTCTGCCTGCGACTTCGGCCCTGGCGTCGAGCTCGACGGCTCTCTCACCTGGACCCACGGCCCCGACGGCGCGGTGCTGGTGGGCGACCGCGCGGTGCTCCGGCGCGACGGGGTGGTCGAGCTGGCCCTCGACGGCGCCATCGAGCTGCTCGAACAGGGAGACCTGCTGCTGGTCGACG
The DNA here is from genome assembly GCA_040264415.1 of Myxococcota bacterium. GTDB lineage: Bacteria > Myxococcota_A > UBA796 > UBA796 > UBA2385 > M30B51. Next base: position 2,261 of record JBDQIL010000675.1, on the reverse strand, counting down.
CCGCCGCGAGCTGGTGTGGCCCCGGGGGCCCGGCCTGCGACGCCGACGCGCTGACCGTCGACCTGTCGTTCAGCTTGTTCCCGGCCGACGGGTATCCCACCGCCTACGACGTCACGGTGTCGGGTGTGGTGGGCACGGTCGACTCCCTGGTGTCGGTCGAGGGGGTCTGGAGCGTCGACGACGCGGCCTGCCCCGAAGAGCCCGCAAACGGCGTGGTGGCCCTCCGAAGCGGTGAACGCCACGCCCTCGAGCTCGACGGCGCCGAGCGCTGCGACGGCTGCGCGGGCTGGTCGGTGCAGGGCCTGCGCGCCCCCGCGTGGTGCGGCCTCGACCTCTGAGCAGCGGTCTCAGACCTCTGAAGAGCGGTCTCCCGCAGACTCGATGCCCGCCTGCAGCGCGGCGGCCACCTGTGCGGCCAGCTTCGGTCCGAAGCCCGGCACTGCCTCGAGCTGGGTGGCGGTCGCCGACCGCACCGCGGCCATCGACCCGAAGTGCCGCAGCAGGGCCTTGCGGCGGCCGGGCCCCACGCCGGGCAGCTCATCGAGGGTGCTCGTGAGCGTGCGGCGCCGTCGCACCTTGCGGTGGTAGCGGACGGCGGTGTTGTGGGTCTCGTCGCGAAGGCCCTGCAGCAGCCGCAGGCCCCGGCTGGCGCCCAGCGGGCGTAGGGCGTTCTTGACGCCGGGCAGCATGATCTTGTCGGTCGCGTCTCGGTCGCCCCGGGCGTGCTCGGTGCGCGGCTTGGCCAAGCCCACCAGCCCGACCACCGGCCGCTCGCCCGCCACCCCCGCGGCCAGCTCGCGCTGCTCGGCCAGCCCCAGGTCGCGAAACACCGCCCGCGCCACGTTGAGCTGCCCCATCCCGCCGTCCACCACGATGAGATCGGGCAAGTTGCCCTCTTCGAGGCCCCGCCGCAGCCGCCGGTCGAGCACCTCCACCATGCTCGCGTAGTCGTCTGCGCCCACCACGGTCTTGATCTTGTATCGACGATATTCGGCGCGAGCCGGCTGCCCGTCGAGGAAGACGGCCATGGCAGCCACCGGGTCGGTGCCCTGGATGTTGGAGTTGTCGAAGCACTCCATGCGGTGGGGCGCCCGTGGGAGCTGGCAGAGGCGGCGCACCTCGTCGAGGGCCTTGTCACGCTCGGTGCGGCCGGCCTCGGCCCGGCTCGCGGCCGACCGCGCGTTCTCGACCGCCATCTCGACCAGGCGGGCTTTGTCGCCGCGCTGGGGGACCTTGATGGAGACCCGGCTGCCGCGCCGGTCGGTCAAGACCTCGGCGAGGGCGTCGAGGTCGGAGGGGCTGTGGCTGATCAGCACCTCGGGCGGGAGGTCGGCGCGGCCGTCGTACCAGGTGTTGAGCAGGGTGGAGAGGGTCTCGGCCTGCTCGCCCGGCACGACGTCGAAGGCCCACGAGATGACCTCCTGCAGCATGCCTTGACGCACGGGCAGCAGGGCCACCGACCCGCGGGCTCCTTCGACCGACAGGCCCCAGGCGTCGCGGTCGCCGAGGCGGCGGTCCATGACGGTCTGGCGCTCGATGGTGGCCTCGATCGACCGGATGAGGTCGCGCAGGCGGGCGGCCTGCTCGAACTCGAGCGACTCGCTGGCGGCGGCCATCTTCTGCTTGAGGCGGCGCAGCAGCTCGTCGTTGCGGCCCTCGAGGAACAGCAGGCTGTCGGCCATCACCTCGTCGTACTCGGCCTTGGTGCTCAGCCCCACGCAGGGGGCGAGGCAGCGGCCCATCTGGTGGAGCAGGCAGGGTCGCTTGCGCGACCGTAGCTCGCGGTCGGAGCAGGTGCGCAGGGGGAAGCGCCGGTTGAGGAACTCGAGGGTGTGTCGAGCGCGGCTGGCCGAGGTGAGGGGCCCGAAGTGGCGGGCGTCGGTGTCGCGGATGTGCCGCACCAGCTGGTAGCGAGGCCACGTGCCCTTGGTGTCGATGCGCAGGTGCAGGAAGCTGGCGTCGTCCACCAGCTTGACGTTGTACTTCGGCCGATGCTCCTTGATGAGCGTGTTCTCGAGGATCAGCGCCTCTTTGTCGGTGCGCACCACCACCGCGTCGACGTCGCGGGCGGCCGACACCAGGTACGGCACCATGAGCCGCTCGTCTTGGCCGGACAGGTACTGCCGCACGCGCGCCCGGAGGTCTTTGGCCTTGCCCACATAGAGCACCTTGCCCCGCCCGTTCTTGAACAGGTAGACGCCGGGGTCGCGGGGGAGGGCGTCGGCGCGGGCCTGCAGGTTGGCGTGCGGGTCGGGCATGGG
>JBDQIL010000674.1:0-3552 GCA_040264415.1 Myxococcota bacterium | reverse complement strand
GTGTCGGGGGTGGGGGTCTCGACGACCCAGTTCTGGGGCAAGGGGCGCTCACTCTGCCCCCGAAGCACGGCGAGCGCGGGCGCCGCCCAGTCGTCTGCCCGCTCGCTCGGGGGCAGGTCCGAGACCGACACGAAGCCCGGCAGGACCCCTCGCAGGAAGAGCCCGACGTGGGTCCGAAGGGGCGAGGCGCCGGCGACCCTCCAGCCGTCGTCGGTCTCCTCCAGCAGCAGGAAGAGCTGGCCCACCGGCTTGGGCTCGGCGGGGTGCGAGATGGCGACCCAGGCCGCGCCCCGGGGGCCGAACAGCGAGGGCGTCTCCCCGATGGGGTCGAGCGAGAGGCCCTTGCGCGCGACCTGCCGCACGAGGCCGGAGACGCTGTCTCGGCCCTCTCCCCAGCCTTCGTCGGTGGTCGCGGCGCGGGCGGCCTCGGCGTCGCCGCGGTTGGCCGCCTCCCGCAGGCGGCTGGCGGCCGCTCCAGCGACGGCGAGGCGCGCGGTGTAGGTGTCGTTCGCGGCGCGGGCGGCGTCCGTGGCGTCGGTCATGGGGTCCTCAGAAGCGGATGCCCGCCGAGCGGAAGAGCTCGCGGCAGCGCCGGTCCTCGTATCCGTCGAGGTCGTCGAGCAGCCAGTCGGCGCCCACGCGGTTCACCAGCGCGGGCAGGTCGCCGCGCTGCGCAGCGTTCTCGAGCACCTGGAGGATGCACTGCTGGTCGTGCTCGCGGGTCCAGCCCTTGAGCATGGCGTTCACCATCTCGACCCGCATGTCGAGCGGGGCGACCAGGTGGTCGCCGCGGCCGACCGCCTCGCGCATCCGGTCGTCGGCGCCGAAGAGGGCGTCGAGCAGGCCGGGCTTCTCGCCCGAGAAGACGTCCTGGATGGTGTTCCACCAGCTCGGCATGTGCTTGGCCAGCAGGCGGCCCGCCGCGCGGATGGCATCGACCAGCTTGGTCACGGCGGTCTTGATGAGGCCCCACTTCAGGTCGCCCTTGAAGATGGCCCACACCACGTGGACGATGAGGCCGGCGGGGCCGAAGGTGGCCAGGGCGGCCAGCGCCGAGACGATCATCCCGGCCAGCTCTCCCGCTGCACCCAGCCCCTCGATGACGGCGATGACGTCGTTGAGGGTCTCCATGACCTCGGCCATGTCGCCGTGCCCGACGTCTTGCTGCGCCGCGACGGAGCTGCCGCTCTCGATCTGCGGCCCGCCCTTCTTGTTGTTGGCCGGCGCGTTGCTGGTCATGCCCAGGCTGGGCCGCTCCTCGCGCGCGGTCTCGCGTTGCGTGGCCGCGGGGATGTCGAGCCGCTGGATCGGCCCGTCCTCCTTGCGAGAGGTGTCACCGAAGATGTACTTGCCGCCCCACTCAAAGTGGAAGATCTCGCCCAGGGGCTGGTCGAAGCGGTCCAGGTCCTCCTCGAAGGAGAACATGTCGGCCACGTCGCCCTTGATGTACGGGATGATGGCGAGGTTCATGTCGGCGGAGATGCCCGCGCCCACGGCCAGCTCGCCGTAGAAGCCGTCGGCGCCGCCGCGCAGCATGCCGCCCGCCCGCACCTCGACCGGCGCATCGACGCTGACCTCGCCCCGCACGCCCATCTGGGCAGACGCGAAGCCGATGTCGCCGCCGATGCCCATGTAGGGGGCCACCATGGCGTTGAAGTTCATTCCCCAGCCGAGGTGGATGCCAGCCTCGAAGCGGGGCACCGTCGCGTCTTCGCTGAGCGGGCGCCAGTCGCCGATGGCGATGCGGGTGTTGAGGCGCAGGGCGTCCATGCCCACCCGCATGCCGCCCTTCATGCCCAAGAAGAGCGCGAGGCCGTAGGGCAGGCGGATGGTCTGCTCGGGCACGATGTCGCGCTCGAGCGAGAAGAGGTCGCGGGCCTCGACCAGGTTCGTGGCCACCACGAGGTCGCCGTAGATGCGCGGGTCGAGCTCGTTGTCGACCGCCACCTGCAGCTTGCCGCCGATCATCTCGTTGATCGAGTAGTCGATCTCGCCGCTGGCCTTGAACTCGCCACCCGACTTGACCTCGGCGTAGACCAGCCCGCTCATGCCGCGGCCCGTCTCCGGGTCTTTGTCGATGAGGGTGAAGTCGAGCCAGCCGCGGCCCTCGTACTGCTCGACGCCGCCGCGGTTGGACCACTCGACCTCGAAGGTGCCCTTCATCTCGTTGAGCGGGACCACCACGATCTCGCCGCGGCCGCCCGCCGCGATGAGCTCGTTGTTCTGGATGGTCGCGGTGCCGGTGACGTTCTGGATGCGCACGTCGCCGTTGGCCACCTCGATGGGCTTGAGCAGCGTGGCCTGGCCCTCGAGGCTCGTCAGCGAGTTGTGGACGACGTCGTACTCACCCTGCGCGGTGACCCGAACGATGCCCTCGCCGTCCTTCCAGATCTCAGCGGTCAGGGTGCCGCCCAGGCGCTCGAGGCGAGACTCGGTGACGTCGGCGTCTCCGCCGGAGCCCTGCAGCAGCTTGAGCACCACGCCGCTGCCCATGTCGTACTCGAGCGTGCGCCCGAGGTAGACCGCGCCGGTGCCGGTGATCTGGCCCGACTTGGGGTCGTAGTTGCCCGAGACGTTGCCCTCGATGAGGGTGCCCGGGCCGCCGTCCTTGACCATGAACGGAACTTCGCCGTCGATCTTCTCGAGGGCGTTCTCCTTGATGTGGGCGGTAGCGCCGACCCCCTCCTTCAACCAGAACGAGTAGGCATCGACCGCGTAGAGCTGCTTGTTGCGGGTGACGGTCACGGCGCCCGTGCCCGAGAAGCCGGTGCCGCCCTTGGCGTCGAAGGTGCCCTGAAGGGCCACGAGCGCGTACTGCCCCTCGGCGTCGCGCACGCTCAGGTTGAGCTGGCCGCCGAGCTCGGTGAGCTCGTTCTTGTGCATCTTGATGGTGGCGCCGGTGCCCTTGACCAGCCAGAGCTGGTCGTCGCCCATGCGACCGAGCTCCTCCTCGACCAGCACCTCGCCCGAGCCTTCGCCGCTGAGCTCCTTGTCGGCGAGCACGTAGGTGCCCTCGAGCTTGCCCTTGATGAAGGCAGCCTGGCCCTTGTCGAGGCGCATGGGCACCGTGCCGCCCAGCTTGGTGATGCCCTCGTTCTCGAGCGTGACCCGGGCCCCCGTGCCCTTGGTGACCAGGAGGTTGTAGTCGCCGATCTGGGCGACCTCTTCGTCGACCAGCAGCTCTGCGTTGCCTTCGCCGGCGAAGCCCTCGGTCTCGTTCCAGGTGCCCTCGAGGGCGAGCTTGGCGAAGTCGTCGCCGGCGCGCCGCACCAGGGTGGAGATGGTTCCGGAGAGGCCCTGGAAGACGTCGTCTTCGATGGTGGCCTGGGCCGTGGTCTCACCGGGAACCAGCGCGATGGACCAGCCACCTTCGCCGCCCTCGGCCAGCACCTTCTCGCGGGTGAGCGTGACCGTGCCGACCAGGTCGAACAGGTCGTCGCTGATGGTCCACTCGCCCTCGCCGGTGATGGTGAGGAACTGGCCCTCGTCGTCGTAGACGCCCGACTTGAGGGCGCCCGTCACCTTGGTGAACTCGTTGTTCTGGATGTGGCC
>JBDQIL010000673.1:0-3557 GCA_040264415.1 Myxococcota bacterium | reverse complement strand
TCGACGAGCGGGTCGAGCAGCCCTTCGAGCGAGCGGGAGTCGAGGGTGACGACCAGGTCGGGACCGCAGACATCGACCCGCACGCCTGGCATGTCGTCGTTCTCGCCATGCAGCCACCGCCAAGCGGTGGTCGCGGGAGCCAGGGCGCGTCGCGAGCGCGCGTCCGTCACCCGCTCCCGCATCAGGGCGGCGTCGATGGGGCCGTCGTCTCGGCGAAAGCGGCGCACCGCGACCTTCCCGCGGTCCCACACGCCCACGCCGAGCACCTGGCCGCTGCGGGCGCGGATCCGTACCACCGAGCCGGGCTCGATCCCGGCGGCCTGTGCGGTGATCTCGTTGTCGTACACCCACGGGAAGCCCTGGCGCAGCCAGCGCTCTGAGTAGCCGTTGACCTCGACCCCGTCGCGCACCACGCGCGGGCCCGACTCGGCGCGCCCGGCCGCAGCGCCCCGCCGCTCTCGCCCGCGTCCTTGACGACCCATCAGCCCAAGCTCCCGAAGACGTCGCCGACCTGCACGAGCGAGAGCTCCTGGTCGTCGAGGGCCACAAGCTCGGCGAGCCGGCGGTTGGATGCCCGCAGGTCCTTGAAGAGATCGCGCAGGACCCCCACCTGGAAGCTCAGCGCTGCGGGGGTGCGGCCCTCGAGGAGCGCCTGGAACTCCATCCGTGGGAGCACCGCACAGCTCACCGACCCGCGGGCCACGCAGGTGGCCGCCCGCTCGCCGCCGTCCATCGAGGCGAGGGTGCCGAAGAGCGCGCCCGGCCCGACGGTGACGAGGTCAACGGTGCCGCCGTCAGGCAGCCGCCGCTCCACCCGCACCTGGCCCTCGAGCAAAGCGAAGACCCCGCCAGAGCGGGTTCCCTGCTCGAGAATCGTGGCCCCGTCGGGGTAGGTGCGCTCGTGCATGACGGCAGCCACCGCGGCGCGCGCCCGGCCATCGAGCCGAGCGAAGGCCGGCACGGCCGTCAGCGCTTCGACCGTGATCACTGGAGCCCCCCGCGCGTGCTGCTCTGCAGCTCGTTGAGGGTGGTTCGAAGGGCCTCGCTGTCGCGCTCTCGGTGCGGCGGCTCGAGCGCCGCGTCTACCCGCTCGGCCACCCCCCTCAGCCGCTCGACCAGCTGCTCCCGGATCGCGCGGAGCAGGGTCCATGCAGCCGGGTGGGCGTCTTGGACGAGATCGCCGAACCGCGCCCCTGGGATCTGGAGCACCCGGGTCGCGCCTTGCGCGCGCACCGACGCCGACCGCAACGAGCGGTCGAACAGCGCCATCTCACCGAGCACGGCGCCGGGGTGGGCCCGCCCGACCACCACCTCGTCGGTGCCGGTGGTCAGGCAGGAGACCTGCGCTTCACCGGCGAGCAAGACGTAGAGGTGGTCTGGGGCCTGCCCCTCGGCGAACAGCAGGTCACCGTGAGAGAGCTCGAGCACGAAGCAGCCGCGCGAGAGCTCCTCGGCGTCCTCGTCGCTCAGCAAAGCGAAGACGGGCAGGGCCCGTAGCTGTCGCGCGAGCGTCTCGGGGGCGGGCATCGCAGGACTCCTTGGTCGGCCGCGCGGTCTAGCTGCTTGGCGCCCGCACGGCGATGACGGTGGTGCCGACCACCACGTGGTCACCGGGCTCCACGGCGCGCGGGCTCGACACCTGGTCGGGGCCGTTCGGCCCGATGAACCAGGTGGGACAGCGGGTGTGCAGACCCACCAGCCGGATGCCGTCGGAGCCGGGGAGCACCGCACACTGCCGCCGCCCTGCGAGGGCGCGGTCGAGGGTGAAGCCGCTCTCTCTGGCGCGTGCCGCCCTCGAGCCCAGACACCACCGGATGTTGTCTTGGCCGCGGCGGTCGGGCAGCGCGAGCCCCGGATAGTTGGGCTCGCGGCCGATCTCCGCCTCTTGGCCCGGCGCGACGCTGAGCCGAGCCATCGTGTCCGCGAGGATCATGCCCACGTAGGGGCGGCCCTCGAGCGATCGGTAGACCAGGGTGCCGGACGGGGTGCCGATCTCATCGCCATCCTGCAGCGAGAGGGGCTGACCCGGCGCGGCCTGCCGAGTCCCGACCCGGAGCCCTCGCGCCTGCGCCACGAGGGTCACGCCCTCGGGAGACACGTCGACCCGCGCGATGCCGCCGGCGTCGCTGCGGTTCACCCACCGCCCATCGGGCAACAGGTCGTAGGTGTAGCCGGCGACGACCTCGCTCATGGGCACCCGCGGCAGCGCCAACCCGGCCATCACCAGCTCGACCACGGCGGTCGCGCTCACGTCGAGGATGATGGTGTCGCTGCCGGTGGACGACGACGGGCGGCTGGTCTCGCGGATCGCCTGGTCGATGGCGTTGGGCGTGCCGATGATCAGCCCCCGCCCGGACCGAACCCACGCGTGCCGGTCTTCAGGAGGGATGTTGTAGGTCGACAGCCAGAGACAGGCCGGATCGACCACCGGCAGTCGGTCGACGAAGGACCGCAGCGCTTCGGAGCCCGGCGTGAACCCCTCGAGGAGGATGGCCGGCCGGGGGGGCAGCTTGGGCAGCGGGTCGCCCCGCTGGATGCGAACGAGGCGCCCCGAGCGCGTGGCCTCGACCACCGCGTCGGGCAACCACCCTCGCGCTTTCGGCACGGCCCGGGTGAGCTCGACCTCGCCGGGGATGCCCTTGAGCTGGTACCGACCGACGGTCTCCCAGGCGATCTCGGACTGGTTCATGCACAGCAGCGTGGCCTGGCTGAACCACACCTCGGTGTCGGGCGCCTTCGACAGGATGCGGCTGGCGAGGTTGACCGCGTCACCGAAGGCGTCGCCGTCGATCTCTTCGACGTCGCCGGTGGCGAGCCCCGCCCGAATCGAGAACTGCCCGCCATTGGGGATGGTCTCGACCAGCTCGAGGCAAGCCCGCACGGCGTCGGTCGCCGCGGGGAACAGGGCCATGTACGAGTCGCCCAGGTTCTTCACCACGCGCCCGCCGTACCGCTCCAAGACCGGCGGCACGAGCTTCTCGTGTGTCGCGATCAAGTTGCGCAGACCCTCGCGGTCGGCGCGGCGGGTCGAGGCGGTGTAGTTCGCCAGATCGGTGAACACGACCGTGAGTGTCTTCGTGGCCACAGGGGCCTCCACCCGGGCAATGGAGACGCGACCGTAACCTGTGGCGCGCGCGCGCGTCGACTCCCGCCGGCGGCGCGTGGCCGCTCTCCGGCCACCTGACACGATGTCACCGCTCCGGCGGGGAGCGTACCGACCATTGACAGGCTGTCGCTCTCCCACGGTCGCGCAGCCCCACAAGCCGTCATTCGTGGTGGCACGAACCTTGCATTCCCACGGGGGGTGCCTGCCCCTGGAGCCATGATGGCCGCCCCCCTCCGCTCGACCCCGCGCGCCGCGGTGATCGCCGTGGCCGTGGGCGTCGGGGTCTGGGCTGTGACCTGGAGCGGGCTGTGGTGGGCTGGCCGCGCGCTGGCTCCAGCGTCTGGGCCCGCAGCGGGCTTCGGCGACCTCGCCGCGGTGGCCCGCGACCCCGCGCTCGGTCGGGCACAGGCCCCCTCCGCCCGCCCGCCGTCGCGCGCCGACCTCGTCGGCC
>JBDQIL010000672.1:0-3561 GCA_040264415.1 Myxococcota bacterium | reverse complement strand
TGGGGCCCAGGGACTGGCGCTGTTCGAGGTAGAAGGCGAAGACGCCGCCGGGGAGCGTCAGGGCCTCGACGCCGGGTCGGGTGGCCAGACCGGCGCCCGCGCGGGCCTCGGCCCTGCGGGCGCGGGCGAGGGCCTGCTCGAGGCGCGCCACGGCGCCGCCGCGGGCGCGCACCCACGCTCCGAAGTCGAGGGCGAGCGAGCCTCGGCGGGCCAGGGTCGCGGCGAAGGCCGGCGCCGAGAAGAAGGCGTCGACGCCGGAGACGCCGATGAGCGCAGTGGTGACGGGGTACTCGTCTACCAGCGCGTGGACCGCGCGCGCGCGGCGGAACCGGTCGGTGCCCCAGGCCCGGGGGTCGGGCTGCACCAGCAGGGCGCGCTCGGCCTCGGTGAGCCCTTCGACCGGGCCGCTGCGGACCGCCGCCACGTACTCGGGGTCGAAGAGCATGCGGGCCATGGCCTGCTGCAGCCGGTGGACGTCGCGGCTCATGGGGTCGCCGGCCGGAGGTGGTCGCCGAGGCGGGCGCGCACGTCTGCGAAGAGGGGCAGCGCCACGTCGAGGGGGTTGCGCTCGCACTCGACCACGACCGCCTTGAGGTTGGGCGCGCGCGCGACGACGTGCTCGACGATGGACCAGGTGTCGGGCAGCACCGCCCCCCCGTGGTCGTCGTCGACCCACGCGAAGCCGGCGTGGTCGGCCTCGGCGCCGCCGGCGACGTGCAGCTCGACCACGCGGTCGAGGGGGAAGCCGTCGAGGCCGGTGAGCGGGTCGTGGCCCATCAGCCGCTGGTACAGGGCGAGGTGGGCGCAGTCGAGGAGCATGCCGGTGTCGGCGCGGTCGATCAGGCGGGCGAAGAAGTCGAGCAGGTGGAGGTCGCCCACGAAGGCGGCGCCCGGTGGGTTCTCGGGGAGCACCTCGAGGCCCGTCTCGTCGCGCAGGCGGGTCACCCCCGCGGCCATGGGGCCCACCTGCTCGTCCACCAAGATGGGCGGCAGCAGCAGCATGTGGCCCCGATCGCGGCGGCCGATGTGCCACATGCCGGCGTCGCCGCAGAGCCAGGCGGGCTTCAGGGTGGTCACCACCGCCCGCACCGCGTCGAGCCATGCCGGGTCGAAGTCGGCGGGCTGGTCGAGGTTGATGTCGAGGAAGTGGTAGGTGGTGGGCAGGCCGGCGGCGGCCCACGCGCGGGCGTGCCGGTCGAGCCCGCGGGCCACCTCGACGCCCACTTCGAGGAACCCGCCTGCGGCAGGGTCGGCGGCGCGCAGCGCCATCGGGTCGAGGGCGCCGGGCGAATCGCCGGCGCCGTACTCGGTGGACACCCCGAGGCCGAGGGTGGGCAGCGCGGGGGCGCGGTCGAGGAAGGACATGGGCGGCCGGTATCCTGGTCGGGGGCGTGGCGGTCTCCCCAGTCGAAGCGGTCGGGCGGGGCAGCGCCTCCGTCCACGGCTCGTCGCCCCCACATCTCTCTGACGAACCCGGGGTGTAAGCCCACGGTCGATCTCCGCGTTGCCCCCGTGCACGCCCCTCGCGGGCGCCCCACCCCGGAGATCCCATGTCCCGTCGCGCCCTCCGCCTCGTCGGCCTGCCCCTCGCCGCCGCCCTGTCTCTCTCCATGGCCTCCTGTGGCGGCCCGTCGCAGGCGGACGACGCCCAGGCGGTCTGCACCGACGCCCCCGAGCAGATCGCCCTCGAGGAGGCCCCAGCGGAGAGCCCGCGCTTCGGCGACGGGGGCCTGGCCTGGACCGTCGCCTCGGGTCTGGAGAGCTGGTTCGATGGCCACGCCCGCCGCCGGCTCGCGCTGCAGCTCGATCGGCCGCTCTACCGGCCCGGCGACACCGTGTGGGCCAAGGGCTGGGATCTCAGCACCCCCACCCTCTCCGCCGATGGGGCCGGTCAGGGGCTGCGCCTCGAGCTGGTCGATCCGCGCGGCGCCGTGGTGGGGTCGGCCGACTACCAGCAGGAGGCGGGGGCCATCGCCGGCGCCTTGCAGCTGCCCGACGACGCTCCGGGTGGGGCATGGAGGCTTCGGGCCACGTCGACCGAGGGCGACCAGCTCGAGCGGGTCTTCATCGTCGATCGCTACAGCGCGCCGCGGGTGCGCAAGGAGCTCGACTTCGCCCGTGAGGCCTACGGCCCGGGCGACACCGTGGCGGCGGTGGTCACCCTGTCGCGGCCGGGCGGCGGCCCGCTGGTCGGCGTGACGGTCGAGGCCCTGGTGCAGGTCGACGGAGAGGTGGTGTCGCGCACCCCGCTGACCACCGACGAGGAGGGCGCGGTGCTGGTCTCGGCCCCGCTCCCCGCGGTGCTGCACCGGGGCGACGGGCTGCTCACCGTGCTGGTGGACGTCGGCGGCGTGACCGAGTCCATCAGCCGCTCCATCCCGCTGGTGGTCTCCGGCCTCGACCTGCGCTTCTTCCCCGAGGGCGGCGACCTGGTCTCTGCCCTGCCGGGCCGGGTGTACTTCGAGGCCACCGACCGCGACGGCCAGCCCGCCGACGTGGCCGGCCGCATCGAGGACGACCGGGGTGAGATCGTCGCCCGCTTCCGGTCGCTGCACGACGGGCTGGGCCGCGTGTCGTTCACCCCCGCCCCGGGGCGCACCTACGCCGCCCACATCGAAGAGCCCGCCGGCATCGACGCGCCGGTCGCCCTCCCGGCGGCCCGGGCCGAGGGCTGCGTGCTGCGGAGCTACGACGACGTGGAGGGAGCGGTGTCGGCCCTGCGCGTGGGGGTGCGCTGTACGGCGCCGCAGCCCGTGGTGGTGGTGGGCAGCGTGCGCGCCGAGGTGCTCGACGTGGCGATGGTGGAGGCCGGGCCCGACGCCCCGGGGGTGGTCTACCTGCAGGGCGAGGGCGCCGTGGCGGGCAAGCAGGGGGTCGCGCGGGTGACGGCGTTCGACGAAGATCTTCGGCCTGTGGCGGAGCGCGTGGTCTACCGGAACCCCGGCCGCGCCCTGCAGGTCGACGTGACCGCCGACCACGACCGCTACGGGCCCCGCGACACGGTCACCCTCACGGTGCGCACCACCGATCCCGACGGCGCCCCGGTGCCGGCCACCCTGGCCCTGTCGGTCGCCGATGACGCCGTGTTGAAGCACGCCGACGACGAGCGCGGTCACCTGCTCAGCCGGCTCTACCTCGAGGCCGACCTGCCCGACACGCTCGACGACCCCGCCTGGTACTTCGACCCCGACGAGCCCGACGCTCGCATGGGCCTCGACCTGGTGATGGGGACCAAGGGGTGGCGCCGCTTCGCCTGGAAGGAGGTGTGGGAGGACGCGGCCCCGGCCCTCACCGACGCCCTGCTCCCCACCTGGCAGGCCCTCGACGCGGAGCGGGTGGCGCGCGTCTGGGAGCCCGCCACTGGCTACGTCTACCGCTTCGCCAGCGGCGGTCGGGCGACCGAAGCCGACTGGCACGCATGGCGGAGCCCCCGCACCGCCGCCATCTTGGCGCGCGGCGAGCAGGGCTGGGGCGTCGGCGACATGGGGCAGTTCGGCGTGTTGGGAGGGCTCATCGGTGCGAAGGGTGGCGGCGGCGGGCTGGGCGTCCGCGGCGTCGGGG
>JBDQIL010000671.1:0-3570 GCA_040264415.1 Myxococcota bacterium | reverse complement strand
GCCCCGGAGCCCCCGATGCCGCACCCCCAGGTCGATGCCGTCGCCGCCACCGCAGACGCCGCCTTCGACGCCACCGTCGAGAGCTTGCGCCGCTACCTCGCGCTGCCCGCGATCTCTTGCCAGCCCGAGAACGCGGACGACGTGCGCGCCCTCGCCGCTCGGATCCGCGACGACCTCGACGCCCTCGGCCTCGAGCGCGCCCGCGTGCTCGAGCTCGACGACGCGCTGCCTTGCGTGGCGGCCGAGTGGATGCAGGGCGGCCCCGACAAGCCCACCGTGCTCGTCTACGGTCACCTCGACCTCCAGCCGGTCAACCGCGACAACTGGCGCACCGAGCCCCACGAGGCCGTCATCAAAGACGGGCGGCTCTACGCCCGCGGCTCCGCCGACGACATGGGCGGCTGGGTGAGCCACCTCGCGGCGATCGAGGCGTGGATGGGCGAGACGGGCGGGCTCCCGTGCAACCTCAAGCTGCTCATCGAGGGGGAGGAGGAGATCGGCTCCCCCAACCTCGAGCGCTTCATGGACGCCTTCCCCGACGCCTTCTCGGCCGACGTGATGGTGCTGACCGACTGCGAGAACCCCTCCACCGAGATCCCGGGGCTCACCGTCTCGCTGCGCGGCCTGCTCGAGGTGGAGCTCACCTGTGAGGCGCTGTCCGCCGACGGCCACTCCGGCCTGTGGGGCAACATGGTGCCCGACGTGTCGATCGCGCTGTGCCGGCTCATCGCGCGGCTCACCGACGACGACGGGCGCATGGCGATCGGTCGGGTGGAGGTGCCCGCCGCCTGGCGCGAGGGCGCCCGGTCGGTGCCGCTGACCCGAGACGTCATCCACGACGGCGCGCACCTGCTCGACGACGTCGAGCCGCTGCCCGAGCGCGACCGCCCCGCCGCCGAGTGGATGTGGCGTCAGCCTGCGCTCACGGTGGTCGCCACCACGCTGCCCACCGCGAAGCAGAAGAAGAACGCACTGCGAACCGCCGCTTCGGCCACCCTGAGCGTGCGCCTCGCCCCCGGCCAGTCCACCGAGCAGATGATGGCGGCCCTGCGCGACGCCCTGCTCCGCGATCCGCCCGGCGGCGTGCGCGTGAGCCTGGAGCAGAACGGCTGGGCCGGCGAAGGCTGGCTCTACGAGCCCAAGGGGCCGGCCTTCCCCGCCGCCGACCGGGCCTACGAGAAGGCGTGGGGCCACAAGCTGGTGCAGGTCGGCGTCGGGGGCTCGATCCCCTTCGTCGCGCTCTTCGGCCGCCGGTTCGGAGACCTGCCGCTCATCCTCAACGGCGTCATGGATCCCAAGACCACGGCGCACGGGCCGAACGAGAGCATGCACCTCGGCATCTTCCGGAAGGCCATCTCCGCGAACGTCTACCTCTACGACGAGCTGGGCGCGCTGACCCCGGGCGAGCTCCGCGGGTAGCAGGCCCGCGGCCCCGCGGGGCCACGGATGCCCCACGCAGCGGCGCCCGGCCGCGACTCCCAGGGAGCACGACCGGGCGCCGGTCTGGCGAGAGCCCGCGAGGGCCCGACGCTCAGCCCTTGATGCTTCGGGCGGGCTGCTCGGCGGCGATGAACTTGGGGCGGTAGATCGGGGCGCCCTTGCCGCCGCGGAACCGCACCCGCTCATCGACGATCTGGGCCGCGATGCCCGTGATTCGGGAGAGACCGAACAGCACGGTGTAGTAGGTGGTGTCGGTGAGGCCGCAGGCGTAGACGAGCGAGCCCGAGACGGCGTCGACGTTGGGGTACGGGTTGGAGATCTTGGGGTTCTCCTTGAGCACCTTGACCGCGATCTCGCGCAGGCCGGCGGCCGTGCGGAAGTTGTCGTCGTCGGCGCAGAGCTCTTCACCCAGGGCGTACTGCACGGTCGCGCGAGGGTCTTCGGCCCGCAGCACGGCGTGTCCGAAGCCGAAGACCTTGTCGCCGCCAGACAGGGTGTCACGCACCCACTGCTCGAGCTTGGCGGGGTCGGTGGTGCCGATGCTCTGGACCTGCTGCAGGCAGCGCTCGTTGGCGCCGCCGTGGAGCGGACCCGACAGGCCGCCCATGGCCGCTGACAGCGACGTGTAGATGTCGGCGTGGCCCGAGGCGACGGCCTTGCCGGTGAAGGTCGACAGGTTGCCGCCGCCGTGGTCCATGTGGAGGTTGTAGTAGACCTTCATCAGGCGCGTGAGGCGCGCGGTCTTGTCGGCGTCGCCGGCCACCCCGGGCACGCCCAGCATGTGGACGAAGTCGTCGATGAGGCCGAGCTCGGGGTTGGGGGCGATGGGGTCGCCCCAGCCGCTGCGGACCCGGAAGATGGCGGCGCAGAGCTGCGGCGCGCGGGCGATCAGGTTCTTGGCGTCCTCGAGCCAGTCGCCCGTGCGGCCGTCCATGCCCAGCAGCAGCAGGCCGGTGCCGAGCCACGCCATGGGGTGGCCGTCTTTGGGCATCTGCGCGAGGGTGGCGAGCACGCTCGCGGAGATGCCGCGGCGGGCCTTCAGGTCGGCCGAGAACTCGGCGAGCTGGGCCGAGGTGGGCAGCTCGCGGTGGAGCAGCAGGTAGGCGACCTCTTCGGGCTCGCGGTCGGCGAGCTCGGCGATGGGGTAGCCGACGTACGACACGCCGTTGTTCGGGTCGACCAGGGAGGTGCGACACGTGCCGACGGGGAAGCCGCGCAGTCCGGTGTTGAGGTGGGCTTCGGTGATCGTGAACAACGCCTTGGCGTCGCCGGTGGACTGGTCAGCCATGGGCTTCTCCCGGGGATGGAGTGGGGCCGACAGCGGGTCGCCGCCGGCAGGTGTGGGGCCCCGAACGTCAAACGCTGGGGCGGGATCGAGGCGACAGGCAGCGGCGCGGAGGCCGCTCCGGACGCGGTGCAGACCCGGTGTATAGCCCATGTCGCACCGGTGCGGGATCGACTGCGCGTCGCCACCCCCACTCCGGCGCGTTCCCCTCGGCGCCCCCCCTTCGACGACCGCCGACCGCGCGGGTCGACTCCATGACAAGCGCGTGACGACCTGCCCGATCTCGGAGGGGCTCGATTAGCCTCGCGACGCTGAATGGACCGAAGGCCGGTCCCAATCGGGAGCTGAGACGTGAAGCAACTGCGGCGCCGCAGACACGAAGCCCGTGGCGTCCGCGCCCGACGGGTGCCTGCGCCGCGTCACCGGCCCGAACCGCAGGCCTTGCCAGGTCCGCGGGCCCTGCTGCCGCACGAACGCGCGGCGCTCCCCGCCTCGATCCGCCACCCCAGCGCGGCCTTCCCGTTGATGGCGCCCACGGCCGCTCAGGGCCGCCCGCGGGGCCTCAGCGCCGCCTCGCTCGAGTCGCGCCTCGACAGCCTCATCCAAGACGCCCAGCAGGCGGTCGAGCGCATGCGAGCCCGCGCGCAGGCCATGCGCGACGCGCTGAGAGAGGCGCACCTCGCGCCGGCCCCGGCCGCGCGGGGGCGCTTCGTGGTGCCGCCCCGGGTCGAACAGGGCCCGGCCTGAGCCTCACTCCAAGTCGACGTCCATCAGCACCCCGTCGCGCTCGATGACCAGGCCGATGCCCGGCCCGCCCCAGTGCCCCAGCAGCCCCTCGGCCATCT
>JBDQIL010000670.1:0-3578 GCA_040264415.1 Myxococcota bacterium | reverse complement strand
GGTGGGCCCGCCCCACCTCGACCACGCTGACCAGCAGAGCGAGGGTGATGCCCAGGTGAGCGAGCTTGGGGGCGGCCTCGCCGCCCGTCGCGAGCAGGCAGGCGAAGGGCAGGTGCAGCGCCATGGGCCGACTGCCCGACGGGTGCAGGAAGCCCCCCACCAGCCCCTGGGCGTCGAGCATCTTCCGAGGGAGCGCGAGGTGGTAGTACAGCTCGTCGGTGTCGATGGGGGGGGCCAGGGCGTCGATGAGCCCGGGGACCGCCACCACCAGCAGCGCGAGGGCCACGGCCGGCTCCACCCGCGGCAGCACCAGCCGCGGCCGCAGCAGCCATCCGCTCGCGAGGGCCGCGCCGAGCACCACCACCGCGGTGGGGTGCAGCAGCCCGACCGTGGCCAGCCCGAAGGCCCCGAGACCCCAGACCAGCAGGCCCACCACCAGCGCGTGGAGCAGGCCTCGCGGGCCGTCGAGCAGGGCCGGGTCGATGCGGGTGAGCAGCCCGCCGCCGGCGCCCACGGCCGCGAGCAGCCAGGCGACCGCGGCGCCCAGACCGGCGCAGGCCCGCCAGGCCGCCTGGGGGGAGATGGTCTGTGCGGGATCGAGCGCCAGAGAGGCCGCGCCCACGGCGACCGCGCCCACCCCGACCGCCACCGCGGCGGCACGCGCGCTCACGGGGCCACCGCCCTGGCGAGCATGACCCGATCTCCCTCCCGGTAGAGCAGCCAGGGCCCCCAGCGCGATGGCCACCGCTGGTCGCCCGGACCGCCGGCCGTGAGGCCGTCACTGCACCGCACATCGACACCGTCGACGCCGCCGCGCTCCTCCCAGCAGACGACGCCCTCCCACAGGGTGATCGGGGCCGAGAAGCCGGTCTCGGCGGGCACGCGCCGCGCGGCGCCCGATGCGGGGTGCAGCAGGCCGATGGCGCCGGGCTCGACCCAGGCCAGCCAGCCGCCATGGGCGACCACGTGACGCTGGTGACCGGGGCCGGCGGCGAGCCGGGCCGGGCTGGGCCGCTCGGCGCTGGCGTCCATCCAATAGACGTCCTCGCCGTCGGTCCACCCGTCGGCGACCCACGCGACGTACGGCCAGGTGAGGGCCGCCCCGTACCAGCCGGCCGCCCAGGTGGCGTGGCGCCGGCGGCCGCGCTGGGTGACGCCGAGCACCTGCACCGCGTCGTCGGAGACAAGCACGATGTGCTCGCCGTCGGTCGCGGGCGGGCCCGCCGGGCGGTCCATGAGGCGGGTGACGTCCTCCACCACGACCGGGCCGGCTGACGTCAGGCGAACCACGGTGGAGTCCCAGCCCGTCTGAACCAGCGCGGACGGCCCCAGCCCGGGGCGCTCGAGGGGCGTGGGCAGCTCGAAGTCGGCCCCGGAGTGCAGCGAGAGCACCCGGTCGACCCGGCCCCCGGCGCCACAGGCGACCACCCACGGCCCCGCCAGCGCCGGAAGCCGCGGATCCGCGCACCGATCGCTCACCGCGTAGAGGGGCACCGCCCGCCCGGGCACGCCCAGCGGCGCGGCCAGGCCAGAGCGCGATGCCCCCACGGCAAACGCGGCCCCCACCAGGAGGGCCGCGTGGCCTCGTCTCAAGACGGAGATGACGGCTCTATCGGGCGGCCGGCGCCACACCACAGCAGCTGACGGTGTAGACCACGTCGCTGGTCACGGCCGCGCCGGTGCAGTCGGTCGCGGTCAGCCGCAGCTGGTACTCGTTCGAGTCGCACACACCGGGCTCGGTGGCGTCGGCCTCGGAGAGCACGACGCGGGTGGACATCGCGGTGGCGTCGGTGAAGTT
Source organism: Myxococcota bacterium (assembly GCA_040264415.1). GTDB lineage: Bacteria > Myxococcota_A > UBA796 > UBA796 > UBA2385 > M30B51. The sequence goes on along the minus strand of JBDQIL010000670.1, from coordinate 1,780 downwards.
CACCGTGCCACTCACCGCGGTCCACTCGAGGCTGACGGGGTCGCCGTCGGCGTCGGTCACTGTGGCGTCAACGCCGATGGTGGTGCTGACCGAGTCGCACTCGTCGCAGCGGTAGCTGTACCCAGCCTCGGTGCACTCGGCCTCGCCGCCGTCGTACTCGCCGCCGGTGCCAGCGACGACCGTGGGCGGCGTGTTGAACGAGCGCTCGGTGGCGGAGATGACCAGCAGGTCGGGGCTCGACCACTCGGTGCCGTCGTACACCGACAGCGCGAGCGTGTACTCGCCGGCGACGTCGGGGTAGAAGGTCGTCTCGACCGCGTTGCGGTCGTCGAAGCTCGCGTTCGTGGCGCTCGACGCGGTGGGGCGGTCTTGGATCGACCACCGGTACTGCAGCGGGTCGTCGTTGGGGTCGAACGAGGCGGCGCCACTCACCGTATGGGCCGTGCAGTCTTCGCCCTCGATGTCGGTGCCGGCGTCGGCATAGGGCGCCAGCGGGTTGTTTGACGCGACCTCGACGATGGCGGTGTTGGGGACCGACGAGCTCAGCCCGTTGTCCACGATCAGCGAGACGACGTAGCGGCCGCCCACGTCAGCGGTGAAGGCCGCCGAGGTGCCGGTGGCGCTGAGCGCGGTGAGCGCGCTGGAGGCCGGCACCGACTCGAAGGCCCAGGTGTAGGTCATGTCGCGACCGAGGGGATCCCAGGAGCCGGAGCCGTCGAGGGTGAAGTTGTCTCCCTCGTTGCCCGAGAGGTCGGCGCCCGCGTCGGCGACGGGCAGGTTGCCCTCTTCGACGGTGACGATGACGAAGTCGGGGTTCGAGACCTCGCCCGACGTGTCGGTCACGCGCAGACCGATCAGGTAGGTGCCGGTCGCGTCGGGGCGGAAGGTGGTCTGCCCGTTGGTGGTGCCAGAGCCCTGAAAGCTGTACCGGGCGCCCAGCGCGGACTCAGCCGGCGTGGAGTCGAAGTACCACTCGTAGGTGATGAGGTCGCCGTCCGGATCGAAGGACGCGCCCCCGTCGAGGTTGACGGGATCGTCGGTCGTGAGCGCCTGGTCTTGGCCAGCGTCGGCCACGGGCGCGCTGTTGATCTCAACGACGTCGTCGAGCTCCTCATCCTTGTCGTCACATGCGACGAGGGAGGCGGCGCCGACGAGCAGTCCGAGTCGGGACAGGTTCATGCTTCGTTCTCCTGGAGGGGCCTACTCGGCCACGCCTTCGCAGCTGTAGTTGATGAGTACGGTGTCTTCGTCCGACTCCGCGCAGTCTTCGACGGTCAGAGAGACCTCGAACTGGGTGCTGCTGGCCGAGCCGTAGGTGGCTGGCTGGGAGGGGACCGTCGCTCGCGTGATGGAGGACGCGGGCGCAGAGAATACCAGAGTGCGGGTGGCCTCGGCCCAGGTGTACCGGAGGGTGTCGGCGTCGGGGTCGGTGGAGGCCGACCCGTCGAGCTCGACCCACGAGGCCTGGCAGTCGTCGCAGGTCCAGAGGTACGAGGCCGAGGTGCAGTCGGCCTCTTCGGCGATCTCCTGATCGTCACCGCCGTTGGCGATGGGCCGCCGGTTGTTGTCGGCGTCGTCGATCGAGACGGTGACCAGGTCGGGATCGGACCAGACCGTGCCGTCGTTGACCTGCAGCTGGAAGGTGTACTCCCCCGCCACATCCCAGGTGAACTGCGGGGCGGCGGCAGTGTTGTCGTCGAAGCTGTCGTCGGTGACGACCGAGCCGGCCGGGGCCGAGTAGACCGACCACTCGTAGGTCAGGCTGTCGCCGTCTTCGTCG